>JBAQKV010000108.1:0-14676 GCA_049301335.1 Patescibacteria group bacterium | reverse complement strand
GGATAAGGCTTGGATTATTCCTTCGATAGGATACGATGGGGCGTTACCAATAACGCCCTTTTCTTATGGACCTGAACAAAACCTACCGCGTCGTTTCCCAAAACGGGGCGCGCGACGCGAAGCTCGGCGATATCTTGGCGGCCTCGCCCCGGACGCTTCTGTATTTCTATCCGAAGGACAATACCCCGGGCTGCACGCTCGAAGCGCAGGATTTCACCCGCGCGAAAGCCGCGTTCGCCAAGTCCGGCATCGCCATCGTGGGCGTATCGCTCGACGATGAAAAAAGCCATGCCAAATTCGTGGATTCCTGCGGACTCGGCATCGACCTCATTTCCGACGACAAAACCCTCCATGACGAACTCGGCGTCATCGGCGAGAAGAAGAACTACGGTAAGGTCTACGTGGGCGTCATCCGCTCGACCTTCCTCGTCGATTCCAAGGGCGCCGTCGTGAAAGAGTGGCGCAACGTCAAGGCCACCGGACATGCGGCGAAGGTCGCGCGGGAGCTCGGGATCGAGGCGTAGCAATCCCGCTTCCCATTTCGTCCGGTTTCGATACAATCGCCCCATGAAAATCCTCGTATTCTGAGACGTCTTCTGACGTATGGGGCGCGAACTCGTCGCCCGTCACCTTCCGAAAATCCGGGAGGATTTTTCGCCGGATTTCGTCATCGCCAACAGCGAGAACATCACGAGCGGCAAAGGGCCCGTTCCCGAACACGTCGCCTTCATGAAGGAACTCGGTTTCGATTGCCTCACCGGCGGAAACCACGTTTTCTCCCACGTGAAGGATTTGGCCGAAGAACTCGCCAACCCCGATTCCATCCAGATCCGCCCGGCCAACTACTACGAAGTTCCGGGATACCCGGTTCCGGGGAAGGGCACCCGCGTCATCGAAAAGAACGGCAAGAAGGTTCTCGTAATCAACCTCATGTCGTCGACCTTTCTGAAAGACGACGTGTACAATCCGTTCCTCAAGGCCGACGAAATCCTCGCTTCGTTCGCGAACGAAAAATTCGATGCCGTCCTCGTGGATTTCCACCGCGAAACCACTGCCGAAATCTACTGCATGGCCGAATACCTTTCCGGCCGCGCCACGTTCGTGTACGGCACGCACACCCACGTACAGACCAACGACGAACACGTTCTCGAATCCGGTACCGGTATGATCGCCGACGTCGGCATGACCGGTCCGCTCCACAGCGCCATCGGACAAGCCTTCGACGGAAGGCTTCCCGGCATGGTCACAGGAATTTCTATGTTCTCCAAAAAACCGGAACCCCTTACGGACGGCCCCGGATCGCTCCATGCGGTATTGGTCGAAATCGAAGGAGGGAAGTGCGTGTCCGTGGAGAAAATCCGGATACGCGACTAGGGCCTTATTTCCAAACGTCCAACAAACTCGAACTCGCCGCGTTCAACGCGGCGTTTTTTACGAGCACGAGAATGAGGATGCCGAACGCTACCGCGTTCCAATCGATCTTTTTCATTAGGATAGGATCAAGACGAGCGCGCAGGTCGCCGCATAGGCGTAGTAGGTCCAAAAAACTTTGCGTTCGTCGTAGTTTTTCCGAGTGACCGCCCAAGCGAACGCGAGGCCGCCGACGACGGACGCGATCCATATCCGGGAAGCGAATTCCGGCATGGCGAAAGGAATCCACGCGAACGCCGCGAATCAGAGCGCCGCTACGATTTTCTTTCCGTTTTCGAGTCAGAAAAGCGTGGGAATCGTCCGTACGCCGACTTTATGGTCCCCTTCGACGTCCTTGAGGTCTTTGAACGGCGTAGCGAGCGTGAAGGTGACGAGCACGAGCGCGGCGGCTCACGACGGAAAATTCGCGAGTCCGTTCGGGAATACCAGAAGGTATCCGGCAAGTACCGTTAAAAGGTACGACAGCGACAATACGAAGTTGGAAATCAAAGGAATCGCCTTCAGTCGGAACGGACGGCCCGAATAGAGGTAATGAATCGCCATTTTAAAAGCCACCGCGACGAAAACCGCATGTCCGGCGAGATTGGCGGAGTAGAGGGATGCCGCACCGGCGAGCAGCGCGTACGAGGCCATTTCCCCACGGCTTACCATGCCTGAGGGTAGCGGCCTGTGCGACATCGAGAGCTTGTCGCCTTCTTCGTCTTCCAAATCGTTATGCCCGACGGCGCACGCCCATTCGAGCACGAGTGCCAGCGCGACGACGGCAACGGCCATGGGGTCGAAAATATCGGTCCAGCCGAAAGGCGTTCCTTCCGTTCGAAAGCCGAGAAACAGTCAGAAGACGTAGAGGATGAGGATATTGGCGACCCTCCCGACCCTGAGGTTCGAAAGGAGCGCGTCGAATTTCTTCGAATTCGCCGAACGGAGCAAAAAAGCGGAAAGCGCGGTCACCGAAAGCAGGTACGCCAAATCGCTCGGTCAGAGACCGGTGCCTACGGCTTCGGGGAACATCCTCGCGTTTTCGTATGCGGGAAACGCTCATGCCAACACCCCCAGGAACATTGGGAACGAAACGTAGACCATGAATCCGGCGTTCATGACGAAGAACGCGGCGATCGTTCTTACCGCGTCGCGGGTTTTCCAAAATACGTACGAACTCGCGATGGCGAGGATGAGGTTCACTTCCACCCGGATGCCGAGATTCTGCCCCGAACGCATGGCGTTCACGTCTCCTCCGAAAAGTATCCCGTACGGTCAGAAGAACGCGAAATCGAGCCAGTATTTCAAGAGGCTCCCAACGGACGATATTCCCGTCACGGGGTCGTAGACGATGGGGGTCGAATGGCTCGAGAGCGCCCGAACGGCGAGATCGACCGTGGGCGCGACGAAGATCATCGCGGAGAGCACGAGGACGAAGTTGAGGATTTTCGAAGCCTTTTCTCCCGTGAATATCCGAATGATCGCCGCGAGTCCGAGAAAAGGGAAAAGATAGGAAAGGAAGGTGTGGTAAAAGACGAAATTGGTTACGACGTGTTCGGTCGAAGCCATCATGCCGTAGTTTCCGGTCGACCAGGTTTCCAAAAAATTCCGCACGCACACTACAGCCGCGAACGCCGCGACCCATCAGAAAACGCTGATTTCCGAAGACTCGAGTTCCGTGATTTTCTTTGCCGCGAACGCTCCGAGGCGTTGCATGATATTCGAATTTCGAGGCATTTCAGTAGTTGGCATTCCTTTAAGTTTTTCCTATCAGCGTCGCCGAGAGCGTTTTTACGAACGCCTGCTTGTTTCCGGCATCGGCGAAGTACGCGCCCACGATCTTTTCCGTAGGGCGTCCGAAAAGATGGGGGAGGGCTTGTCCGATGACGAACCCCAGGTTGTTGGAAACGAATTCCTTTTTGAATTTCTTGGCGGCTTCCGGCGTCTCGTTGCCGCCGTCGGGCATTTGCCAATCGCCCAGGGCAGGCAAGAGCCGCGAGACCAATTCGAACGTTTCGCCAGCGAGAAAATCCGCGCTTTTTTTATCGAGTTTCCCATCGGACGCGGCGGTTCCGGCTTCGATGAGCGCGTCGAGGCGCGAAACGGTTTTCCCGTCGGGAGTGGTGACGCTCTCCTTTTTGAACGAATCGAGCGCGTCGCGGATTTGCGGCAGTTTTTCGGCGGCGAATTTTTCCGCACCCGAGAGTTTGGCGGGATCCGCGAGGACCGAAAGTTTGTCCTTATCGACCGAGAGGAGGAGTTCGGCCGAAAGTTTCGCGGCCTTCGCCTTGTCGAAATTCGACGCGAGCGAAGCGAGTTCGCTTCCGTGGGCCCTGACGAACGCGAACATTTTTTCTTTAGGAACCGCGTGACGGAGCCGGTCGAGATGATCGACCGCCCTGCCTCAGAAGACTTCCATTTCGAGGAGTCCTTTCATCTCCGGGAACGCGGCCTTCGTTTCGGCGACCATTTTCGAATCTGACGCGTAATCCGACGCGTAGACGATGTCCATGGCCATCGGCAGGAGCTTTTCCGCGTCCCGTTTCGGCTCGATCTTGCCCGAAAAAATCTCGCCGAAAACGTCCGGATGGTCGGATACGAGTTTCAGCAGGCGTTCTTTTCCGAAGGATTTGAAGAACGACAATCCGTATTCGGCGGATTTCGGATTCGCTCCGACGGCTTCGAAAAACGGTTTTCGTGAATCCGCGTCGGTTTTTCCCGTCGCTTCCAAGACCAGTTCCGCGATCTTCAACGCGTCTTCTTTCGACATGGGTTTTCCGTCGTCCTTGCGTTCGATGGACAGTCCTTTCTGCAGTAAGCTTGGTGATCCGTCGGAACGTTTCGCGGAAACCTTGTCCAATAGGAGCGTGAGCTGTTCTTTGGAGAGCGATTTCAACAAGTCGCCTACGATTTTCAATACGTTTACCGGCGGCGTGAGGTTTTCTTTGGAAAGGATTTTTGCGAGCGTCTCTTTGGGGAGGATTTCCCCGTCGCGGAGGATGTTGACCATTTCCGCCACGTCCCGTTTGTCGAACGCGACGGTGCCGTCGGGTTTTTTCAGGTATTTCGCGAGGCCGGAGGTCTCGAGGTTGTTCGATACGGTTTCCGCGATGTCGGCGGCCGGCATGGCGTAAAAGGCGTCGATAGCGAATTGGCGGGTGCGCTCGCCCACGTACTTGTTTCCCAAAGGATCCTTCATGATTTCGGCGACGATCGAAGCGAGTTTTTCCATCGAGGCGCCGCTTTTTCCGGCTTCTCCGGCGAGCTTGCCGAAAGCGTCGGCGGCGAAGAGGCGGAATTCGATGCCCGTCACCGCGGTTTTCAGGGCGTTTTTCGGAACTTCCGCGCCTCAGATTTTCACCGTATTACCCGGCATCGAGTCGATCGCCGCGGCCGCCGCCTTGGAAGCCCGGTCTGCCAAAAGCTCTTTCGTTATGCGGGCCGGACGGTCCGGTCAAAAGAACGTGGCGGCCATTTCGGCGAGCACCTTGTTCGAAAGGGCATCGCCCAGGGCCGTGCCTTGCGGAACTTCCGCCGCGGACTCCGTTTCGCTTTTCGCCATTTCGGAAGCCAGTTTCGTTTTCAGTTTTTCCGAGAACGAGGCGAGATCGATTTCCACTACCCTCTTCAGGCGTTCGACGAGTTCGCCCTTGGCCATGCCGATGTTCTGTTCGAGCACCTTCTCTTCTACGACGAAACGCACGACGTCCTTCATGGTCGAGAGTTCGCCCATGGCGTACCTTTTGAGCGCTTCGAAAAGCTTCGACTTGTTGTCGAAAAGAAGTTTCACGAGTTCGGTCTTGCTTTTGATTTCCACTCATTTCCCGTTGCCGCCGTCTTCCGGACGGAACATCGAAGCCATGACGTCCGTCACGAGCGCTTTGGGGAGTTTGTTCGAAAGGGAGGATACGAGTTCCGCCGCCGAATTGGCGTATTTTTCCAGCTCCGCTTCGTTCGGGGGATTCTTCGTAAAGACCACGATGCCTTCGTTCGCTTTTTTCACGAGCGCGAAACGGTCGTCGTCGGAGAGTTCCGGACGCTTCACGAGGTCCGCGAGCTTCGAAGCGATGGGATTGTTCCTTACGGCCGAGAGGGAAGAAATCCCCTCGACTCCGCTTTTCACGGTTTCTTTCGTGAGTACCGATCCGACGAGGCGTGCGGATTCGTGGGCGATTTTTACGGCCACTTCGCCGCGTTCCTTGTCGCCCAGTTCTTTTCCGTTCAGAAGCGAGAGGGCGGGGGTTTTGATTTCGGAAGCGAACGAATCGAACGCCGAGAGGAACGTCTGTTTGTCGACGTTTTTCGCGATTTCCGGGAGGATTTTCACGAGCACCGTCTCCAAATCCGGAAAACGCGAAAGGAGGTTCGCCGCTTCGGGAACCTTCTTGATTTCGCTCATGAATTCCCCGATTTTCTCCGGCTTCTTTTTCGCGAGGTCGATCGAAAACCCCAAAGTCGAACGGATGGCGCCCATTCAGGTGTCGAACTCTTTCGGTCCGGCAGTAAGCTTTTTCCCTTCTTTCGCGACGGAATACCCCTTTTCGAGCAGCGTGCGGATGAGTTCGGCGCCCTTTTCTTCGGGGGTGAGGAAATTTTCCACGATGAGGTCGGTGGTTCCTTTGAGGGCGTGGCCCTCCGGGAGTTTCGCGTCAGTTTCGCGAAGCACGGCGATGACTTCGGCGCGGTAGGTTTTGGCGTCGGTCGGCATGCCTTCTTTCGAAGCTACTTTCGCCATTACTCGGGAAATCGCCACGTCCGCGGCGGCCTTGAACGCTTCGCGGAGGCTTTCGGGGACTTGGCGCATTTTTTCTCTCGTCTCGCCCTTTGGCAAAGATTCGCCCGCAGCCGGTTTGTCGCCCGCTGGCCGCTTTTCGCGCTTCTCGGAAGGTTCGTGCGTCGGTCTTTCCGCCATGATCGGTGTGATACGTTTCGCACATGCTACCACATGCGCGTACGTGAGGCAAGAAACGGGCATTTTCGAGGTTGCCCTTGCTCCGCGTTTTCGAAGCCGTATAATCCGGCATCGTACCTAACCCGATTCCGCATGTCTCCCGTAAAGGCGATCGTCGCGTCCACCGTCGTGTTTTCCATTGCCGCCTCCGCGGTCGTTTCGTTCGCGTTCCTCAAATATTTCCCCGATTCCCGAACTCCGGTGGAAATGCCCGTACGGACCTTCCAGGCGTTCCGTACGCAGTGATCGGTCACCGCGGCCGACATCGAATCCGACGTGAAGGACGTCGCGTCCCGCGTGGGGCCCTCCGTCGTTTCCATCGTGGTTTCCAAAGACATGCAGACCTACCGTACCGACCCGTTCGGATTCTTCTACGAACCGGCAGGAACCGTCCGCCGGAAAATCGGCGGCGGAACGGGGTTTTTCGTTCGGAAAGACGGCTACGTCCTCACGAACAAGCACGTCGTCGCGGACCCGCAGGCGAGCTACGCCATCGTATTGTCCAACGGTGAAGAACTCGACGGAAAAGTTCTCGGATTCGATCCCACGACCGACCTCGCCATGGTGCGGGCGTACAAAAAGGACGGCAAGCCTTACGAATCCGCCGTCCCCGTCACCGTCATTCCCAAAACGGGGGATTTGTCCGTGGGTTCGTTCGTCATCGCCATCGGCAACGCCCTCGCCGAATTCCAGAATACCCTCACGTTCGGCGTCGTTTCCGGGCTCGGACGTTCCATCGAAGCGGGCGACCAGTCGTCGGGAACCTCCGAACAGCTCACCGGCCTCGTCCAGACCGATACGGCCATCAATCCGGGCAATTCCTGAGGGCCGCTCGTCGACCTTTCGGGGCGCGTAGTCGGTATCAATACCGCCGTCACCCAAGGGGCGAACGGCATCGGTTTCGCCATTCCGCTCTCCGAAAAGATCGTGAACGGCATCGTCGACTCGGTGATGAAATATTCCGCCATCAAACGCTCGTATCTGGGCATTCGGTACGTTTCCGTGACGCCGGAAGTCGCCGAAAAGGCCAAGACTCCCAAGATTTCGGGCGTGCTCGTAGCCGGCGATTCGAACGGTGCCGCCGTAGCTCCGGGATCCCCGGCGGAAAAAGCCGGAATCAAGGACGGCGACTTCATTACCGAAATCGACGGAAAACCCCTCTCGTCCGCGTTCGGCGTAAAAGAAGCCCTTTCTGAAAAATTTCCGGGCGAAAAGGTGGTTTTCAAGATCTACCGAAAATCCGCCCTCGGGAATTTCGAGCCGAAGAGCGTCGAGGCCGAACTCTCGGATCGGTAGAATCGCGTTGATTTTTCTTCGCAATAGTCTAAACTCGATAAGTCATAACTGGTTCGAACTCCTCCTTCGAGCCTTTTTTCATCCTTTTTCTGAGCTTTTCCATGTCCCCATCCGTTCCGCAGAAAGTCCGTGGCATGCAGGATATCTTCGGCGAATACCAGAGATATTTCAACTTCCTCAAGAAAGTCGCGCGCCACGAGTTCCGTAAGAACGGATTCACCCGTATTTCGACCCCGATCATCGAGATGCAGGACCTCATCGTCCGCTCCGCCGGCGTCGGCAGCGACGTCGTTTCCAAAGAAATGTACGCCTTCCAGGACCGCAAGGGCCGCGAACTCGTCCTCAAGCCCGAATCGACCGCGGGAGTCATGCGCGCCTATCTCGAAAACTGCCTCGACGAACCCCAGCCGGTATACTTCTACTACATTGAACCGCACTTCCGTTACGACCGCCCGCAGAAGGGGCGTTTCCGCCAGTTCCACCAGATCGGCGCCGAAATCATCGGCGAAATCGATCCGGTCCTCGATGCCAAGATGATCCACATCGGCTGTTCGATTCTCGACAACATCGGTCTCGAAGGCCGCTACAAGCTGAAGATCAACTCCCTCGGCGTCACCAAGGAACGCGAAAAGTACGTCCAGGAACTCCAGGCGTTCTTCGAAGCCCGCGCGCACCTTCTCGACGAGACCGACCTCGCCCGTCTTCGCGCCAACCCGCTCCGCATCCTCGACTCCAAGAACGAAGACGTCCGCGAACTCCTCAAGGTCGCCCCGAAGCTTTCCGACTTCCTCAAGAAGGAATCCAAAGAATTCTACGGCAAGGTCAAAGCCTACCTCGACGTGCTCGGCGTAGCCTACGAAGAAGACCACACCCTCGTGCGCGGCCTCGACTACTACAGCCACACCGTTTGGGAATGGGTGGACGGTTCCGGCCGCACCCAGGACGCCTTCGGCGGCGGCGGACGCTACGACGAGCTCTCCAAGAACGTCGGCCACAAGGAAGCCGTTCCGGCCGTCGGATTCGCCATGGGGATGGAACGCCTCGTCGACGCCATCGTCGACACCGGCGTGAAACTCCGCAACAAGGACGCCATCCACCTCTACTTCATCCAGCTCGGGGAAGACGCCACCAAGCTCATCCTCCCGCTTTCCATCGAAGCCCGCAACCGCGGTATCAACTCGATGCTTTCGCTCGGCACGCCTTCGCTCAAGGTCCAGATGAAGAAGGCCAACCGCCTCGGCGCCCGCTACGTCGCCATCATCGGCATCATGGAAGCGAAGAAGGGGATATGCCAACTTAAGGACATGCAGAACGGCACGCAGGAAGAAATGAAGCTCTGCGACCTTCTCGACCGCGTCGTCGCCAACATCGACGCCAAACAGCTCGACTTCTACTCTCCGACCAAGGACTTCGTCATCGAAGAGCCGGCGCCGCAGGCGGTCGTAGAAACCGTCGCCGAAGAAACCGAAGAATAGTCCGAACGTATCGAAAGAACCGGGTTCCCGGTTCTTTTTTGTTGACTTGCCGTTTGAAACAAATATCGTCCAATCACTTTCCCAAAACAGGAGGAGTCGTAATGAAACTGAAAACAAAACTCGCGATCGTCGCCATGGTCGCCACGTTCTTCGGCATCTACGCCTACGAAGCCGTCTCGGCTCTCGGCGCGATGTCCGCTCCGGACGCCGCGATCGCGGTCGCCTCGGTCGCGGCCGTGACCGGATTGCTCTACCTACTGGGGTACGCTTCGAACTCGGGCGGCTGGAACCCCTTGCCGTTCCTGATCGGCGCGGTGTTCCTCGTCATCCACGTGCTCGCTTTGCGCGAGGCGCCGGCAGGAAATCCTGAGTTCTCGCTCATGTTCTGGGCGTTGCTCAACTTCGGTCCCGCCTTCTTCGTCGGCGCACAGTTCGGCGAATGGAGCTACGAAAAACGTCCGCAAACGCGGATTGGGCACGCGTGATTTTCCCATCGTGCCGAAAGAGGTCTCCGGACCTCTTTTTTCTTCGTCTTCGCACCGACCCGGACGCTTGCGTTTTCCGTATGCCGTTTCATAATTATGAAACCCTGCGCGTGGCTTGTATTCGGGGAGAAACGGGGTATACTGCCGAATAAGAAAACCTTACCGGCGAACCGTGTCTTCGAAAGCGAAAATTGCATCGGTACTCATCGTCCTCATCCTTGCTTCCGTGGCGGGATTTTTCGGCTTCCGATGGCAGGAAAAGACCGAATTCGAAGAAGACGTGGCGAACTTTTCCAAGATCGCCCAAAACGTTTCCGATCCGGCGGCGTGCGCCGTGTTCCACGGTGCGGACTTCCGTTCCCATTGCGAGGACGCGGCCGTATCGAATTCGGCTTTCGAATCCAAGAATCCGGAAAAATGCGCGTCCGTGAAAGATGCGAAGTTCCAAACCGCGTGCGTGAAGGCGGTCTCCGCGGCCATCGGCTCGTCGGCTTCTTCCGCCGAAGCGTGCTCAGTTCTTCGGGACGAAAGCAAAGACCTCTGCGTCGATGCGTTCGACATGTACGTTTGACTTCAAAAAAAGGATTACGACTGCGCGCCGCTCGTAACCGATACGATGAAAGCCCGTTGTAAGACCCTCCTTTCCAACGCTCAATCGGTATGAAAAAAATAACCGCAGGATTCCTCCTCGTTCCGCTTCTTTTCTCGTCCTGCTCCTGGGGATGAACTTCCGACGTGACGAATTCCGGTTCCGTAACCGCTTCCGGTACCAAATTGCCGGATTTCAACGTTTCCGGACGTCCGCCGTACGACCCGAAAAACGTCGAATCGATAACCGTGAACAACCAGCTGGACGCGGGGGTGAGTTATCCGCAGGAACGCTGGTTCCGCGAACGTTTCCGAAGCATTTCGGCAGGGTATAAGGATCCGAACGAACTGATGAAATCCCTCCAGTTCCAGCAGCTCGCCAAGGACATCCGTTCCGAATTCACCCGTCTCAAACAGGAGGACGCCGAAAAGAACGCCAAGGTTTTGGACTACATGTTCAACAAGATGATCCCGTACATGGTCATGGACGAATGGGTCAAAACCGACAAGACCGACGAGGTCGAGGCCGAATTCATCCTCCAAGCCATCAAGCGCGTCAACTACCTCACGCACGAAGAGAAACTCCGCATGGCGGACAAATACCTCGCGTACGTCGAAAACGCGTTCTACGCGAATTTCAAAGTTCCCGAAGGAACCGACCTGAAGAAGGATGAGGATTTCAAGAAGTTTTTCCTCGACCCGCACGACGGCGCGTTCTATAAGAATTTCTCCATCCGCCAGGACATTTCCAAAACCGGCGTAGGCTTCCGTCCCGACGAATCGGAATTCGAAATCATGAACTACGTCCATGACAAGTTCCGTACGGTCGTCCTTAAGAAATCGGGCGTTACCGAAGCCGAATTCCAATCCCGAACGAAAAAACTCATGGGATTCGAAACCCAGGACCAGCTCGCCGAGCTCGTCCGCAAGGATTTCGACGCCCTCCGCAAGAAATACAAGGTCGACGGAGTCATCCCGCTCGAACACAAATGGCGTAACGACGAGATGGACGACGCTTACCAAACCGACGACAAGCGCGATTCGATCCTGATGAGAATGGCCAATGGAAAAGACCTTGGCGAGATGAAGAAGGACATCGAAGCGTATCGCCTCAAAACCTACCTTCTCGCGTATTTCGGAAAGGACGATCAGACCGATTACGGACAAGGGAAGATGCTCGGCGTCTGCCAGGCGTGCGGAATGTGGTCCACCCAGAGGCGCATGCGGTACCTCAGTCCCGAAATCTGAGGAGGCATGGTCAACGTGTTCAACGTGTCCCGGCATCTCGACGGTCCGGTTAAAACGAAACTTGACTTTTCCTTTAAAAAGTAATGACATAACCGCATGAAACGACCTTCCAATACCGCCATCCGGGCGTCCGTCGCCGTATTCGTACTCGTCCTAGCCGTACTCGCCGCTTTCTATTTCCGTCAGGAAAAGAAAATCGAACAGCACCAGGCCAACTACATCGATGCGGTTACGAACTTCGTCGACGTCTCCAAGACCGGGCAGCAGAACTACTCCAATGCCGCAGTACAGACCGGAAAACAGTATTCCCAGAAGGATTTCGACCAGACTGACGCCCAGCTTACGTCGTACGTCCGCACGGTTTGCGCGTCGTTGCCGAACAAGGATACCGTCATCGACACTCCTACGTTCCGTTCCGTGAAGGCGAAGTTCGACCAAGCCCGCGACGGAATCTACAAGGACAACCAGGAGATTTTCCGCTACAACCGCATCTCCCGCATCGTCTCGGCGGCTTGTCCCGACAAGGGAACCGACTACGTCGACACCGTCATCAACTACCTCCAGTACGAAGGGGTGCTCCGCCCCAACCCGAACGCCCGGGAGAACCTCTGAGCGTTCCTCGTGAACCTCCCGCAGTCGTTTCCCAAAGTCGATTCGTGAGCGCTGGTAGGGGAGAAGGAATTCAAGAAGTATTTCTTCGAAGACCATAAGGAACAGCTCCTCTCGTACTATTATCCGTACTACGAGATGACCAAAAACGACGCGGACAAGTTCTTCTGAAAGCCGCTCGATACGCTCGAGCAGTCCGTCGCGGTAAAAAAAGACGGGCTTTCCAAATTCAACACCGCCCTCGGAACCGTCGGAATGAATATCGGAATCTTCCGTACCCGCGTCCAGAAACTTACCGGTACGCTCGATAAGGAGGGACTTACCCAACAGTTGAAAAGGGATTACGACGCGCTCATCGCCGCCGATCCCAAACTCGAAGACGATCTCTCGAACGTTACGAAGTTCGAAGCGTTCGTCCGGTCGGGATGAGTGAAGAGATTGGAATCCAACCCGAAAACGAAAGACCTCTACGAAAAAGTGATCCTCGAAATGACCTACTTCGTCACGCTCTCGGAAGACTGGGCGGGCGGCGTGTACGAAACCTGGTCGGGCGTTCAGTTCATGTGAGACGAGAAGCGCGGAAACGGGGTGATTCGCCTCATGTTCGCATCCCTATTGGCTTCCCAGACCCCTTAATTTTCCCACTTATGCCGGCACCGAAAAAGAAGAACCTCCGGGCGTTCATCGTCGAAGAGGACGGTAAGACCATCAAGAAGAGCCTGCTCATCGCGTCGCTCGGATTGGTTACGGGCCTCGGTCTCGCGGAATCCGCGTCCGCGGGCCACTCGAACAACCACTCGAGTACCATGGCGAGCGCCGCACATTCGTCCTGCCACGGAAACCACAACAACCATTCCTCTTACTAAAGGCATATGAAACTCCGATTCCTTCTTGCCGCGTTGGTACTTCTCGCTCCGGCCATGGCCAGCGCGGAAAGGGGCTGGGACGTCAAACCCGAAGCCGTAAGGTGGCCGAACTACTACTACGCCACCGCGTATTCGTGCCAACCCGCGGTCCGTCAGAACTGCATGACGGGATACCGCATGGACAATTACGCGTACGGAACCTACTGTCCGCCCCAGTCGTACGACGTCTGCGACGCCAACGGCTGTACCGCGCACGGTTTCAACCTTACGAGCTGCGACACGCGTCACGGAGGCTGGGTGTCCGTATGTTCCGTCATGCCTTGGAGCGACGGGTACGGGGGAATCAGCTGTGGAGGCGGATGGACCGGAGGGCAACTTCTCGGTTCTTTCTGCGACCCGTCGTACGCTTCGTATACCGAAACTTCCCGTCCGGGCTGTACTTCCGGCGCGTACCAATACGTCCCGGGATCCAAAGTGTATTCCGAAGACTCCAACAACGTCTGCCTTACCGGTGGGAACTCCTCGTGCCCGGCCGGCTACGTGCTTATCGGAATGCACCGCAACCGCGGTATCGACCGCGAAGGGACCGCGACCTGTTACCGGAACGACGACTCCGCGCCCACCATCGTTTCCTCGATGGTAAAAACCGACGGTACGGCGTACGTCAACGGCACATGGTCCAAACTCAACGTCACGCTCACGTTCACCCCGAGCGACGTAGGGGCCGGGCTTTCGGCAGGTTGGGCGTACGTGAACGGCAGCGAATTCGTTCCGCTCACGCTCGGTACCAACTCTTTGACCTTCGACAAGGAAGGCGCGTATTCCGTAGCCGTAACCTATCGCGACAAGGCGTCGTACAACGGTTGGGACGGTACGAACATCGGCTGAGGTAACGAACAGACCTACTATTTCTCCGTAAAAATCGACCGCTCGAAGCCGGTTTACCAGGTCGCCGTCAGCGATACCGGGTACGATTGGCGCGCCGGACGTCCGAACGTCGAGTTCGCGATGGTCGACACCTATGCCGGAAAGAATACCGTTTCCCGCGACTTCACGTGCGTCGGCAAACCTGCCAATTCGCGCTGGTCCGGTCCGGGCATCGTAGATCCGGTCACTGGCGAATTCAGCGGCGTGTGCGAAACTTCCGCTACGCAGAAATGCGACTCCGCGAACGGAAGCGAATTCGCTCCGAACCTTTCGAACTGTTCCTACGTTTGTGAAAACGGGTTCACGAAGGGTTCCGACGGATTGTGCTACTCTCCGCGGGCGGCCAACGTCTGCGACAGTACGACCATGCCTTCGTCCATCTGGCGGTACGACTCCGCTTGGACGATGACCGATGCCGGCTCCTCCAATAAGGGTTCCAACGGTAACGGCGACGCGAGCAAATCCTCGAAGGTCGTTTGGTACGAACCTTCCGACGCGGGATACGCTCTCGACCAATTCTCCGGAATATTCCAGGCGAACTTCAATCCGACCATCTCCTCGTATCTTCCCCAAGCGACCGACTGCCGCTGGAAATGCGCCGACGGCTACCACAAGGAAGGCGCCGAATGCGTGGACGACTCCGCGATGTTCTGCTGTACTCAGGGCGCGCTCGAAAAGCGCACCTCCGTCACCGTAGGAATCGACTGTTCGACGTGCGTCGAAAACGCCGACGGATCCTACGCGTGCTGGGACGCGACCAACAACCAGACCGTCTACAATCCTGGACAATGCGCCAAGAACGCGGCGTGCGGCAATACCCG
>JBAQKV010000107.1:0-2742 GCA_049301335.1 Patescibacteria group bacterium | reverse complement strand
ATTTCTACTACAAGTCCGCCGAGAACGAGAAGGATCCGAAATCCTGCCAGATGATCAAGGAAGCGAAGGACGCCGCGGCATGTTCTGACAAGGTGGGGTATCTCGCTGCGGTCGCCAAAACCGACGCGACGTATTGCGAACCCATCAAGAACCTCTCGCTGAAGAACCAGTGCGTCGTCGCGGTAAAGTCCGCGGCCGAGCAGAACGCCAAGGTCGTGGCCGAAGAATCCGCTTTCAACAAGGCGGCCACCCAGGGCGACACCGCGGCGTGTTCCGCCCTCGTCGATCCGCTCAAGGTCGCGAGCTGCATAGAACCGGCCGTCA
Source organism: Patescibacteria group bacterium (assembly GCA_049301335.1). Taxonomy (GTDB): domain Bacteria; phylum Patescibacteriota; class Gracilibacteria; order BD1-5; family UBA2023; genus JANJWP01. The sequence continues at coordinate 2,418 of JBAQKV010000107.1, read as the reverse complement.
CCGCGAACCTCGACATCGCCCTCTGCTCGAAGCTCCTCCCGAAAAAGGAAGACGCCGACGTCTGCTATAAGAAACTCTCGTACGACTACGACCGCATGGTCATCCGCCGCGCGCTGACGGATAAAAATCCCGCGGTATGCGACAAAGCGTACGACGCCGCCATCCGTACGCAGTGCAAGCAGATGAGATTTCAATAAGCTTTCTTAAAAAAATCCCCCGGAAACCGGGGGATTTTTTTCGTCCGAATTATTTCAACGCCTTTCGGAACGCATCGTCGAGGCCTACCGCGCAGGCGTCCCCGAAGGTCACGAATTCGTAGTCGGTATTGGAATAGAGGAGGAAATTGCCCTTGGTGTCGAATTCGTCCATCCGGAAGGGGACGATGCGGAGCGATTTGTCGTAGGCGGCTTTCGGCAACAGGGCCTTTTCTTTCGACGTTCCGAGCGGAATGAGGAGGCGTGCGGATTTCGAAGGATCGTACTCCTTCAATATGCGTTCGGTCAGTTTGGCGTCGAGAAGGGAATCCGTTACCGGTTGGACGATTCTCGCTATCCGTTTCGCGTCGCCCAGATTCACGATGCGTTCCGAAGGCGTGGTTTTGGTGAGGTATTTCACGCGCAATCCGGGATATTCCTCGAACGTGAAGAGGTACGATTCGGCGATGAACGAACGGTCGAGGACGTATTTTTCGAATTCCGCGGAAACGTCGTCTTTCACGGAGAGGGTCCTGGGGAATTCCACCGTTTTGGCGAGAGTTCCCAAATAGTACGGTTGGTCGTTCGCCGAGAGTTCCTGCGCCTTGAATTCCTTGATTCCGACTTTCAGCGTTTCGGGGTAGGGGAGCGATCCGCTTCCGACGAGCGCGGTGATTTCCATTCCCGCGTCGGAAAGGATTTTCTGCGTCCATTTCGAACCCCCGCACCAGCTCGTTTTCGAAAATACGGCGTATCCGCCCGGAATTTTGGAGGTTTCTTCGAATCGGTACCATTTGCCGTTGCGCTCCGTGACTTTGGCGTTCTTCGTACCTTGGTCGATCGACACGAGGGTCAGCCGGTCGCATTTCGGGAGGACGTCCGCGGATATCGAAGCGTCCCGGATATCGGCGGGAATTTCGGCGAGGTATCCTTTCTCTCCCATCGAATCGCAAGAGAGCTGCCTGAGCGCCGAACCGCTTCCGGAAAAGGCCTCCGTTTTTTCCACGCAAGCGGTTCCTGCGCAGGATTTCTCGCCGTCTTCCTTGAAGTCGGTAGGGGGTGCGGGCTTTTCGATTCGGGTAACCACGGGCGTAGCGCGGAGCTTCTCTTCTTTCATAATCGTCTCGCCGTTGGGCGTTGGGTCGCTTCAAACGGCCGAGCAGGCGGAGAGCGCTAACGATATCAGGGCGGCTATCGCCGAGGCACGGAAATTCATGGCGGTGCGGTTACGGAAAATTCTCGAACTTCACGAGGGTACCAAATTGCGGCGCGGTTTCAAGATTGCCGGTATTGCCATGCGCGCGTACGTGCGTATGATTTCCGGGAATTCACCAATCGTCCCATGCCTTCCCCTTCCCAAACCCTCGTTTCCCATCTTTCCCGCGCCGTGGCCGCGTTTGATAAAGCCCTCGTTCCCGTTACCGATTTCGTATCCGCGCGCAGGGAAAAGATTTCCACCGTCCTCCTTTCGGCTTCCGCGGCAGCGACGCTTCTGGTTTTCGTTCCCGAGCTCCTGAAAGAAACGGGATCGTGGGCACTGTTCCTGCTCGTGGCCATAATGTTCCTCTCCCCGCTGTCTTCGATTACGGGTTCCCGTTTCCTGAGGACGCTCATGCCGTTTCGAAAGGAATTAGGCATCCTCATGGGAGTCATTGCGGCCGTACATGCCGTAAAGACCTTCACTACCGGATTCGCCTCGCCGGCGCTCGCGGCCAATCCGATGATCTGGATTTCTTCTTCCACCCTGCTCACGCCCATCGGCTGGGGATTGGCCGCCTTGGTTTTCGTTCTCGCGCTCACGGTGACTTCGAACCGCTTTTCGATGCGCCTGCTCGGTAGGAATTGGAAGCTCCTCCATAGGACGGCGTATCTCGCCTTCGTCCTCGCGTACGTCCACGTCGGTTACATTACCGGCGAGTTCGCCTCTTCCGTAGCGGTCGTAACGGTCTATTCGACGCTCAGGATAGCGGCCGCGAAAGGGGTGAAAATACCTCCCTACGGCAATTCGTAGAAAAAAACGGTTTTTCCTTTTGACACGTAGGCCAAAACCCATAAGATATGCGGGCTCTTTTCGAAGGGTCCGTTTTTAAACGGGACGCTCATTAACATCCGACGCACAGGAAGGCCAATGGTCTTTCTGTCCTTTCCGTTCCGTCCAGGGACGGGAAAGGAAAAAAATTCAACCAAGCGAAATTCAAAATCTCCGTTCCTCCGGGAACGGTTA
>JBAQKV010000106.1:0-25880 GCA_049301335.1 Patescibacteria group bacterium | reverse complement strand
AAGCCAAAGAGCACGCGGTAAAATTCTTAAAATCCGGTACGTACTACCTCGGTTTCCTATTTTTCTACCTGTCGCTCTACGGCATCGCGTATTCGCTTTCGTCCTCAATGGGGTTCGTACCGAAGGAACTTTACGGTTGGCTTACGCTCGCGCTTTCCGTAATCGCGTTCGCCACGTTCGCCATCCTTTGACCGAAGAACGACGTCGCGTCCAAAATATTCCGTTCCAACGCGTTCGTATTCTCCACGATCCACTTCGCGCAGTTGGCGTACCGGCTTTTTACCGACGTCGAAATCGACTGGCTTTTCGTTACGAACGTGACGCTTTCCCTCATCTCCGTAGCGACCGTCGTATTCTTCGGGGGATACGCCGACGCGCGCCAGAGGAGTCTCGGATATTTGTTCCTCCTGGCATACGCGTACGTTTGCGCTCTGGCTTTCGCGATGAGGGTCCTTGGTTTCGACGCCGTACGTTCGGCTCTCGCGATCGTGTTTCTGGAGGCGGTGGCCGTGTTCGACGGACTTACGAGGATCCGGCAACTTCGCGAATTCCGTTCGGTCGGGGCATACGCATGAGCCGTGCTCTCGTATTTCGCAGTACTCGGTACGTTCGCGTACGTGTTCGCCCGCTGAACCGACGGATACGTTCTGTTTCTCGCGTTCGCGATTTCGACGTTCCAATTTTACCTCCACGCGAAATACGAGAACTACCTTTCGTTCGTCAGCGTCTTGGCATTGGGGGGATTTCTGTATTTCAAAGCCTTCTATCCCGGAGCCGCCGACGGATTCTTCCCGTTCTTCCTGTTTTCTTTCGGATTTCCCGTCGCGGTCGCGGCTTTCGCCAAATGGAAAACTTTCCACCATTTCGACCGGCATTTCCTCTTTTGATCCGGAATCCTCCACGCGTTTTCGTGTTTCGTAGGGTATTTCTTCCGGTTCTCTTCGTACTCGATCCTCGAAGTATCGCTCCTGTCCCTCGGATTCTCGGTTCTCTTGTTCGCGAGTTTTCTCTGACTTCGGAAATAATTTCGGATATTCGCCTTGCGCGCATCTCCCTTTTACGGATATAATCGGCTTCGTTCCGATTTTTTTTATGCCGTCCCGTTATGTTCAAACTTTTCGATCTCCGTCTTTCTTCCGATCTCCTGCGTTCTTCCGGCGACCATTTGGTCTTCGAAATCGCGGCCGAAAAGGATTTCGAATCCCTTTCGACGCTCGGGTTGTCCGAAGCGTTCGTGAAAGAGGTTCGGAAATCTTTCGCGAAAAAAGAAGCTTTTTCCGTCGATACCTATGGCCCGTTCGGGAAAAGCGACCGAATCCACGTGTTTTTCGCCGGTTCGGAAGAAGCGTTTTTCGAAGAGGCGGGAAAACTCCTCCGCAAACTCGAAGGCGATATCGTTTTTCGTTCGGCCTCCGGAGCGGATTATGTTAAACGTGCCGACGCGCTCGCCCTCTGTTCGTATTCTTTCGATGCGTACAAAAGCGACAAGAAAGACCGTGAACGCCGTTTGGTGCTCGTTCGCGAAGACCGTACCAGTTCGGCCCAGAAGTCGAAATTCGAAGAGCGCGTGCGTTTGCTTTCGTGCGTCCGCTTCGCCCGCGACCTCGTAAACACCCCGCCGTCCGACAAAAACCCGTCGAAAATTCTCGAAATCGTCAAAAACCTCCCCTGGGAACGTACCGACGTCGAAGTCATCGACAAGGCGGCCATGGAAAAGGCCGGATTCGGCTGTCTTTTGGCCGTGAGCGCATGAAGCGACCAACTTCCGTATTCTCTCGTGTTCCGTCGGAAAAAACGCGGTGGCGGACCGAAAAGGGCCATTATCGGAAAGGGTGTCACGTTCGACGCCGGAGGACTCCAGATTAAGGACGACAAATCCATGGAAGACATGAAGTCCGACATGGCCGGAGCCGCGGCGGTGATTTCGACCATGTGGTACTTGGACGCGTATGACGATCTTGTCGAAGATGTCGTAGGTGCCGTCGGACTTACCGAAAACCTCCTCGGCGGCAATGCCATGAAACCGCTCGACATCCTGAAGGCGCGCAACGGGAAGACCGTAGAAGTCGGGCATACCGACGCCGAAGGCCGTCTCGTGTTGGCCGACGTCGTGGCCCATGTCGAAGAAACCGAGTCGCCGGAATCGATCGTCACGGTCGCCACCCTCACCGGTGCGTGCATGTACGGCCTCGGATACGACTATGCCGGCATGATCGGCGACGACCGTAAGATGGTGAAACGCATCCGCGAAACCTCCGAAAACGACGGCTTCGAACGATTCTGGGAACTCCCGTTCGACGAACGGATGAAGAAGGCGACCAAGGGTGCGGTATCGGATTACCGCAGTACCGCCCGCGAAATGCTCGCCGGTGCCAGCATGGGCGCGGCATTCATCGCGAATTTCCGCGGAAAGGCGAAATTCACCCACCTCGACATCGCCGGACCGGCGTTCCGCACTTCCGAAAACGGAGTTTTTCCGAAAGATGCCACCGGATTCGGCGTAACCACCCTTTCGGGACTCTTCCGTCCGACGAAATAACCGCGTTTTCAGCGAATCGGACGAAGATTTCGGATATTTTTCCCGGAATTTCCGTCAAAAAAAGGAAAAATGGGCCGAGAAAGCCCATTTTTTCATGTCCGATGACTTATTTTTACCGAATTTCGAGGGCTTTGCGCCCGTTTCGCGGCATTTTCGAGTATTTGCGCAACGCGCTCTCGAAAGAAGAGGAATCCCGGTATGCGGATTTCATGGCCGACGCCTCCTCGGAATACCGGAAAGAAATCCCGGGGTTTCCGTTCGTCTGCGCCTACGTCGCCCATCCGTATACCGAAGCGTTCGCTTTCGACCTCAAGCGTTTCAAGTACCGGGCCGAAAGGGCGACGGTTTACGGGTTTGACGGAAGTCTTAGGAAACTTTCCGCCATCTGCCGCGACGTGGTACCGAAAGGCGCGTTCGTGGCCTATCCACCCTCTCCCGCCTCGAGGACGCTCATCCGTTGATACGACCATACCGCGCTCCTTGCGGAACTTTTTGCCAAACACGCGTGACTGCCGGTCGTCCGTCTCGTGAAGACCCCGTTTTTCCGACCGAGGCAGGCATGATGATCCAGGATGGAACGGTCTTCGAACGTGTCTTGAAAATATTTCCTCCCGTCGTGGGCATCTGGGTATTCCGGACGCCCGGCGGTGTTTTTCGACGACGTCGTGTCCACCGCTTCGACCGCTATGGAGTGCGCGAAAATCCTCGCGGATAACGGAAATTCGGAAATATACGGTTTCTTCCTTTCGTCTTCCACCGTCCAAGCAGCCCGATAAATCGTCAATCGACAATTGACAAGTTCGGTGTCGAAAGTATAAGAACCTCTGTTCTACTTCGAACCGATGAGGATATGAAAGCATCCAAAGGAAGCGAAAAGAAACCGGGAACCGCGCTGGTCGTAACCGGCGCCCCCGTTCAGGTTCTCCGTCCGGACAAGATGTCCGACGCCGTATCCGCCCTCGTGGACGGAAAGAAAACCAAAGTGAAGCTCCACCTCGAATACCGGGATCCCCTCGAGGTCGAACTCGCGTCGTTTTTGAAATCCCGCGTTCTCGGACAGGAAGCGGCGATGGAAAAAGTGGCCAAAACCGTGGCGGCCCGCATCGCGCAAATCGGCGACCGCGACAACCCGTTGGCCGTCATTTACGCAGGAGGCCCGACGGGCGTAGGGAAAACCGAAACGGCCGTCGCGCTTTCGGAATTCTTTCTCGGGAACTCCAAGGGATTCACGAAAGTCGAAGGAAACGATCTCCAAGACCACCATACCTCCCGAAATCTTTTCGGCGCGCCCAAATCCTATGTCGGGTACGACGATCCGCCGAAATTCAACGAAGCGGATCTCCATTCTTTCCATCGGAAAGCCCTCGAAATCGGAAAGACCCACCAATCCGTTTCCGCCCTCTCGAAATTCGCCATCGTCCTCGTAGACGAAATCGATAAGATGCACTACACCATTTGTCAGAATTTCCTCGGCATTTTCGACAAAGGCGAATTCGAATTGCCGAACGGCGAAGAGAGCGATCCGAATCTCGGATATTCGAAATACACCGATTTCCGTCAGACGATTTTCATTCTCACGTCGAACGCCGGAGAAGCCGAACGTCGCGAAACGCTGGATAAGAATCCCATGGGATTCGCTCCCGCGTCCAGTAACGAAGTCCGCCATGAAGAATCCGAAGAGGCGATCAAAAAGGCGCTGAAGAGGAAATTCTCTCCCGAATTCGCCGAACGCATCGATCTTTTCCTGTCGTACAAACATCTGACGGCACACGTCGCGGAAGGTATCGCACGCCGTGAAATCGACAAGCTCCGCAACGGTTTCGTAAGGCGCCGAACCGGAAATTCCGTCGCCATCGACGTCCGTCCGGAAACCGTCGCCTCCCTTGCGAAGGCCGGACTCGACCCGCTTCGCGGGGCTCGAAATTTCAACCGTTTCGTCGAAGACCGGCTTATCATGCCCCTCCGTAACGTGTTCCTCAGCGGGCAGTTGTCCGGAATTCCCGAAGGAAAAACCGCTACCCTCAAGGTCGAAGGGCCACACGACGCCATTTCCGTATCGCTCACCGGATTGAAGGCCAAGGAAATTTCGGGATCCGAAACCGTCGCCTCCCTCGTGGAAAAGAAGAGGAGCACCATCATCGGGCGCATCGAAGACGTCCATGCCAAGGTGGAGGCGTACCGCCGTATCTACGAGCTCGCGTTTCTTGAGCACTTCAGTATGACTACCGAGGCCGCGCGTCTCGAAAGGGAACTTCTTTCCGCCGGAATCCCGCAAGAAGAAATCGAAGCCATCCGTGACGAGGTCGTCGAATCGATCGACCGTCTCGAACGCGAGCGCAACGAACTTGAAGAAGCGCTCGGTGCGGAAAACGTCCCGTACAGCGAACCGGGACCGGATACCGTCGAACTCTTCTACCCGATTTCGCCGGAAGCCATTATGGAGGTCATCCGCTTCTACGTCATCCACGCCGAGAAGGAGCTGAAGAAACCGGGGCTGACCCAACTCCGTAACGGGCTTATCATGCACGCCATCAATGAGGCGTGTTCCAAACTCATGGGAAAGCCGCTCAGCAAGGACCAGTACGACCACGTCGCCCATGCGGCGCACGAAGTCTACCTCCGAATGAAGGCGAAGACCCGATAGCTCCCGAATATGAAAAACGCCTCTACGGAACGGGGGCGTTTTTCATAGCGCGCCCCGAATCCGCCGGCTTCTTTCCCTTTCGTAAGAAAAGTTTTCGTCCGAATCGAAAAAAACGCTATACTCACGATTCGTCTCGTTTTTACGGGCCGAACGCTATTTTCCGGTTCCCCCATGTCTGAATTTCTCGAAGTTATCGGTGCTAAAACCCACAACCTCAAGAACGTCCGGGTAAAGATCCCGAAACATAAGCTCGTCACGGTCACGGGAGTTTCCGGATCAGGAAAATCCTCCCTCGCGTTCGACACCATCTATTCCGAAGGCCAGCGCCGCTACCTCGAAAGCCTTTCGACGTACGCCCGCATGATCGTGTCGTCCATCAACGACGATACCAAGGTCGACGAAATCCGAGGCCTTTCCCCGACCATTTCCATCAACCAGAAGACCGTTTCGTCCAATCCGCGCTCGACCGTGGGGACGATTACCGAAATCTACGACTTCTACCGCCTCCTCTTCACGACCGTCGGGACCCCGTTCTGTCCCGACCATCCGGAGGTCGCGCTCAAGAAGGACACGGTTTCTTCCGTCGTTTCCGAGGCCCTCGCCGCTACGGCCGGAGAAAAACTCTACCTGCTCGCCCCACTTACGAAGAATCTCGAAAACGCTTCTTTCGCCGACGTTTCCGCAGAGGTTCTCGAAAAGGGGTTCGTGCGCTTCATGATCGGAGAATCCCTTTGTTCCGTCGGCGATGCCGAAGGACCCGCTCTCGCGCCGGGAGAACGCGCCTACCTCGTAGTCGACCGCCTCGTAGCCAAGGATAAATCCAATGAAGAATACGAAGAATACGCCAAGCGCCTGCGCGACAGCGTCGAGTTGTCGTACAAGGCCGGAGAAGGCGAATGCTATCTGAAAAACCTTTCCACGGGCGCGGTACGCCGTTTCCGCCAAAAGGGTTCGTGTCCGGAATGCGACCACGGCATCCCCGATCTGTCCATCTCGAATTTCAGCTTCAACTCGCACCACGGCGCCTGTCTCCGTTGCCACGGACTCTGAACCGAAGTCGCGTTTTTGGAAGAGAACGTCATCAATCCGCGGCTTTCGCTCGCCGAAGGGGCGATCCTTCCTTGGACTACCCACCCGTACTACACCGCCATCCTCGAGGCCATGTGCGCACGCTTCGAGATAGACATCAACTTGCCGTTTTCCAAGTTGTCCAAGTTCTCCCGCGACCGCGTGCTTCACGGCACCCCTGGCGAGACCTACGAGATCATGAGCGAATTCGAACGCGGCGAAACGGGAAAGAAGACCATCAAGACCAAGTTCGAAGGCGTCATCCCCAACCTTACCCGCCGTTACCGCGAATCCGACGTCGAAGACCCGTACATGAAGCGCATTTCGCAGTACGTGACCGAAGTCGCCTGCCCCGAATGCGACGGCTACCGGCTCAAGCGCGAATACCTTTCCGTAAAGTTCGGAGGGAAGAATATCGGCGAAGTCGCCGAACTTTCGGTCCGCCACTCGCTCGATTTTTTCAAGTCGCTCACCCTCACCGCTTCCGAAGAGAAGATCGTCCGCGACATTAAGAAGAACGTCGTGGAACGCCTCGAATTCCTCTCCGGCGTCGGATTGGACTACGTCACCCTTTCCCGCAGGGCGAACACCCTCTCCGGCGGCGAATCCCAGCGCATCCGTCTCGCCACGCAGATCGGCACCCGTCTCGAAGGCATCATCTACGTGTTGGACGAACCGTCCATCGGTCTCCATCCGCGCGACAACGACCTCCTCATCGCCAACCTCAAGAAGCTCGCCGAAATCGGCAACACCGTCATCGTCGTCGAACATGACGAAGACGTCATGAAGGCTTCGGATTTCATCATCGACGTGGGACCGGGCGCCGGAAAACACGGCGGACAGATCGTTTTCGAAGGAACCTATGACGAAATCCTCGAATCCGATTGCGAAACGGGGGCCTACCTCTCGGGACGTAAGCGCGTGCTTCTTCCGAAGCGCGACCGAACGCCTTCGGGATACCTCGAAATCCTCGGCGCGACCGAAAACAACCTCAAGGACGTCGACGTGAAGATTCCGCTCGGCATGTTTACCGCCGTAACGGGCGTCTCCGGATCGGGAAAATCCTCGCTCGTCATGGACATCCTCGCGAACAGGGTACTCCGCAGTTTCGGACAGAACGCCATCTCCGACGTGGGAACCTGCCGCGAAATCAAGGGCATGGACAACTTGGACAAAGCCGTCATCATCGACCAGTCGCCCATCGGGAAAACCCCGCATTCCAACGTGGCCACCTATACCGGCCTCTTCACCCACGTGCGCGAGGTGTTCGCCTCGTCGCTCGAAGCCAAGAAACGCGGATACGGATCGGGACGCTTCTCGTTCAATACCAAGGGCGGCCGTTGCGAAATCTGCGAAGGCTCCGGCGTGAAAAAGGTCGAAATGCATTTCCTCCCGGACGTGTACGTCGAATGCGAATCCTGCCGTGGCAGCCGCTACAACCCGGAAACCCTCGAAGTGAAGTTCAAGGGGAAGAACATCGCCGAGGTCCTCCATATGACGTGTGAGGAGGCGCTCGCGTTCTTCGGCGCGTTCCCCCGTATCGCCCGGGTACTGCAGGTGCTCGTCGACGTCGGTCTCGGCTATATCTCGCTCGGACAACCCGCTCCTACGCTCTCCGGCGGCGAAGCGCAACGCATCAAGCTCGCGTTCGACCTCTCCAAGCGTTCGACCTCCAAGACCCTCTACATCCTCGACGAACCCACCACGGGCCTCCATTTCTCCGACGTGGCGAAGTTGCTCGACATCCTCGACCGCCTCGTGGAGAAGGGCAATACCGTCATCGCGATCGAACACAACTTGGACGTGATCGCCAACGCCGACTACTTGGTGGACATCGGTCCGGAAGGCGGCGACTCCGGCGGACTCCTCCTTTTCGAAGGCAAGACCGCGGACATCATGAAGGTGAAGAATTCCTATACCGCCCGGGCCCTCGAGCGCTACTTGTCGAAGTATGAAAATCCCAAAGCGCGCGCGTAAGGTCTCCGGGGTTCGGCGGCCCCGTTTGATTTCGCGCCTTTTCGAGATACCATAGAGAACGTATGACGAACGCCTTTCCATCTGCCGTAGTGACCGAACGGGACGTGAGCGCCCTTTCGGCTTTTAAAACGCCCGCGAAAACGGCGTATTTTTTCGAGGTCGCCTCGAAAGCCGATTTACCGGTCCTTTCCCAGGCCGTAGCCGCGGCGAAATCCGCAGGCCTTCCCGTGGCGTTCCTCGGGGACGGAACCAACTGCCTTTTCGCCTTCGACCGATTCCCGGGACTTATCGTAAAGAACGTCCTCACGGGGTTCAGGCATTTGTGAGAATCGCCAGCCGACGGACGCTTCGAAGCGCATTCCGCAGAAAAGGTCCATCCGGTTTCCCTCCTTCTGGCCACCGAATGACATCCCGGACTCGTTCCCTGGATCGGTCTTCCGGGCAGCTTCGGATGAGCCGTAGTCGGAAACGCCGGATGCTTCGGTCTCGAAACCGCGGACGTGCTCGTTTCCGTCGACGCATGGAACGTCGCCGAAGGCAGAATGGAAACGCTGTCCAACACGGAGATGGGCTTCGCCTATCGAACCAGCGTCCTGAAAAACTCCACCGACCGCTTCGTCGTGTCGGCCACGTTCGACCTCTCGCTCCGCAAAGAAGGGAACGCGTACGAGGCGATGGACGTCGCCGCGTTCCGCGAACTCCGCAGGACCAAACAGCCCGCCGGACGCACGTGCGGATCGTTCTTCAAGAATCCCGAAGGACACTCCGCGTGAGCGCTCATAGATAAAGCGTGACTCAAGGGGGCGAAGATCGGATGAGCCGAGATATCCGCGCTCCACGGCAATTTCTTCCTCGCTTCCGCTTGAGCGGACTGGCGCGACGTGGCCGCCATCCGCGACCTCGCCAAAAACGAAGTGCTGTCGAAGTTCGGTGTCCAACTCGTCGAAGAAGCGCGCATCGTCACCGAAAACGGGTAGTCCCGAAAAATTCCAGAACCTTTCCGAAAAATCCCCAACATGGACCATATCGAACTCGAAGAAGAACTTGGCGAAGGTGGCAAAGTCCGCCTTCAGAAATACCTTTCCGGCGCCGGAATAGCGTCCCGCCGCAAGGCTGAGGAATTCATCTCCCGCGGCCTCGTGAAGGTCAACGGCGAGGTGGCGACCATCGGCATGTCGGTCGTACCGGGCGTCGACAAGGTCGAAGTCGGGAACGAGGCCGTCCGCGAAATCCAGGAATTCGTCTACTATAAGGTGAACAAGCCCCGCGGCATCGTCACGACCTGCGTTTCCAAAGGCGATACCGGCATCATGGACATCGTCGACATCCCGGAGCGCGTCTTTCCGATCGGGCGTCTCGACAAGGATACCGTAGGCCTTCTCATCCTCACCAACGACGGACGTCTCTCCAACCGGCTCATGCATCCCCGTTACGAGCACGAGAAGGAATACGTCGTCGAAGTCTACGGCCCGATCGAGGATTCCGAACTCTCCCGCATGGCGGCCGGGGTGAAGATTCTCGACGGCTACAAGACCAAGCCGGCCGAAATCGCCCGTATTTCCTCGGGCAAGTTTTCCATCGTCCTCACGGAAGGGAAAAACCGCCAAATCCGCCGCATGGTCGAAGCCGCCGGGCACGAGGTGAAAAAGCTCAAGCGCGTACGCATCGAGAACGTTAAACTTTGAGACATTCCCGAAGGCGCTTACATGCCCCTTACCGAAAGGGAAAAACGGGAATTGCTCCGCCGCTCCGGACTGCTTTCTGACGAAAGCTAGGAAATTTTTTTTGCAAAAGGTCAGAAAATAGCACTGCTAAGCCAAAAAACGGCTTTGTGAATAAATGGTGAAGAGCGTTGAAATCCGTTTGACTTCGGCCCCCTTTGCGTATAATTCGCACCACGAAAAGGCAGCAGTGTCTTCTCGCGCTCGTTAACATTCCATGCCCCTCCGCTTGTCTCAAGCGCGAGGGAACACATTAAGAATTTTCCAAGCGCGGACACTCCCTCCTTGAGGGTCGTCCGACCCACTCTTTTCCCTTCGCGAACGTACCGTACGCATGACGGGAGGTGACGGGCCGTCCTTACGGACTGCTCGGAACCTCCCGTTATGTATGCATACTACTAACGGAGGTTAAAGCTTTAACTTCCCAAGGAGCAATCCTTGGCGCCAAGATTCGCCACTTGATTCGGAACGGCAGACTCCGGAAAGGGAAACGGATCGAAGCGAATACTTTTTACTTTCACTTTTCTTATGGCTAGCCTTTTTAAGAAAGTTACGTCGACCGTTAGCGCGTTCGCCGTTGTTGCTACCGCAGTAGGGTCCACCCTCACCGCTTCCGCAGCATCCGAATTCGCCGCTTACGCAGACGCACTCGCAGCAGCTGGAATTCTCAATTCCCAGACTACTGAAGCCGGATACCGCCTCGGTGACAATATCACCCGCGCGGAAATGGCAAAGATCGCAGTTAAGCTCAACGGAGCTGAAGTAGCAACCGCTACCGACAAGCTCTTCTCGGACGTTACCACCGCTAAGCTCGGTGATCTCGCTTCCTACGTTGAAGCCGCTGCAAACGCAGGTATCGTTTCGAAGGCAAACGCTAAGTTCCGCCCGCTCGACCTCGTTACTCGCGCTGAAATGGTTAAGATGCTCATGGCTGCCAAGGGCGTCGCTACCACCGAAACCTCCGCAGGCTTCTCGGACGTCACCTCGTCCCTCGGAGACCTCGCAGGTTACATCAACGCCGCTGCCGCAGAAGGATACATCTCCACTGGGACTTCCTTCCGCCCGAACGCAACCGCAACCCGTGGTGAAGCGTTCAAGGTAGCTGCTGGTGTCGCTGGTGTTATGGATAACGGAGACAACACCGACCTCGGTGACCTCTTCGGAACCGGCGTAACCTCCTCTGGAGTCACCTCCACTGGCGTCGTTACCACCCCGGTAGTAGTTACCGCTGGCGACCTCAACGTCGCTCTCGCCGCTACTTCCCCGGCTTCCAAGTCCGTTCCGTCCTCCGGAACCGTTCCGTTCGGAAAGTTCGACCTCTCTGCTGGAGGTGCCGACATCTCCGTCTCCACCATCAAGTTCGTTCGCGAAGGTCTCGGAGCTCGCTCTGACATCTCCCGCGTATGGCTCGAAAAGAACGGCGTTCGCGTTTCCTCCCGTCAGACTGTCGGTTCGGACAACGTAGTTACCGTTTCCGTTTCCCCGGCTCTCGTAGTTAAGGCTGGTGCAACCGAATCTCTCGACCTCGTTGCAACCCTCTCGGGTTCCACCGGTTCGGAACACAAGTTCACCATCTCCGCTGCTTCCGATATCGGATCGACCGCTAAGACCGTTGCTGGAACCTTCCCGGTTTCCACCAACCTCATGAAGACCACCTCCTACGCAGTAGCAGGTGTCGGCTTCGGAACCGCTGGTTCGCCTTCCACCTACAAGGTTGGAGACACCAACTCCGAACTCGGTCAGTTCAAGATCACCAACAACGCTACCGACGACAAGTCCGTTACCTTCAAGTCGATCCGCCTTCGCAACGAAGGAACCGGTGACATCTCGAAGAACATCGGCAACCTCGCCGTATACCACAATGGTACCAAGGTTTCGACCGCAGTTACCATCGATGGTAAGTACGTTTCCTTCGCAGTAAACGACGTTGTTGCCTTCGGCCGCACCGAAACTTACTACGTTCGTGGTGACATCAACTCCGTTGAAACCACCGGTGGCGACACCTACGCGTTCTCCCTCCAGTACTCGGACGACCTCACCGTCGACGAAACCTCTACCGGATTCCGCGCAACCATCACTGGTCCGAACACCACTTGGTCCACCTACACCGTTAACGGTGGTGACATCATCCTCTCGAAGTCGACCTCGGCTACTTCCAGCCAGACCGTCGCTCCGGGAACCAACGATGTTGTTCTCCTCTCCGCTGACCTCAAGGTCGCACAGCCGGTTACCCTCCAGGACCTCACCGTCCAGCTCGGTACTGGCGGATCGCTCTCTGGTACCCTCGCGAACCTCGCTTCGGACTTCTCGTCCCTCAAGCTCGTTCTCGGTGCTTCCACCGTAGCTACCTACACCCCGGTTTCGAACGTTTCCGCTAGCTCCTTCGTCTTCGAAGGTTCCTACACCGCAAACGCTTCCACCACCCTCAAGATCGTTGGTAACCTCCGCACCACCGCGGCTGGTAAGTACAAGATCTCCACCATCGGATTCGGTTCGTTCTCTCGCATCGAATACGTTGCCACCGGAAACTCCGTTCAGTCCGCCCAGTTCGCTGGTTCGACCGACGGTATCTCCACCACCATCGGTTCCTCCACCCTTACGCTCACCCGTAACGATGGTATCGCCGACCAGAACCTCGCAGTAGGTGCTATCAACGCAACCGTTGCTCAGTTCACTGCTCGTGCAAACGACGTTTCGGATGTTACCATCTCGAAGCTCAAGTTCACCAACGGTGTTTCCACCGGTGCAGTAGCTAACGCTAACGTTACCGCTCTCAAGCTCTACGTAGGTACTGAACTCAAGTCCACCAAGTCGCTCTCCTCCGGTGCAGCTGACTTCAACGACATCTCCATCGTAGTCCCGAAGAACACCGACGTCACCGTTAAGGTTGTCGCTGACTTCTCGACCGCTATCGCTACCAACGAACAGTTCAAGCTCTCCCTCGTTGACACCAACGTGGAAGCTCGCGACGTTAACTCCATCCAGCTCGGAACCGCTTCCATCACTGACTCCGTGACCGGTGTTCTCTACACCTTCAAGGCAGCAGGATCCGCAACCGTAGCTTTGAACTCTTCCTCCCCGTCGAAGAAGGTTCTCACCCCGTCCGCTGACGAAGTAGAAGTCGCTCGTTACACCCTCTCGGCTACCGACGACGATCTTCAGCTCACCGACGTTTACGTCTTCAACACCGGCTCCGCAAACCTTGCAGAACGCGTTAAGACCATCTCCCTCTACGACGTTAACGGCACCAAGCTCGCTGGCGGATCGGTTGTTACCTCTTCCACCGTTCAGTTCGCTCTCGGCTCCACTTCTTCGTTCGTAGTTGCTAAGAACACCTCCAACACCGTTGTTATCGTTAAGGCTTCCTTCAACGACATCACCGACTCGGCTGCTCTCGGCAAGACCGTCGCTCTCGAAATCGGAAACGGCACCGCTACCGTCGTAGACGGCACCGTTGCTGGCCTCCGCCTCGTTTCGAAGTCCACTGGCAACACCGTTTCGGCTGTTACCGGTTCCGCTTCGGCAGCTGCTCACCTCCTCGCTCGCTCCAAGGCGACCGTCGCAGTATCGGGCACCGCTACCAACAGCACCCACACCTTCACCGTTACCGCTGATGCCAACAACCGCATCTCCCTCTCCGGTGTAACCGTATCGCTCTCCGTTCCGAATACCCTCACCGGTGTTTCCTGGAAGCTTTACAAGGATTCCGAAACCGCTGGCAACGATGTTGCGTCCGGTTCTGGCGACGTTCCGACTACCATCTCCATCGCAGGTGGTCTCGAAATCTCCGCTGGTTCCACCAAGACCTTCATCCTCTCCGTCCAGTACTCCGGAACTGCCGCAGTTAACGCTAAGCGCGTTCTCCGCGTCACCGACGTTGAGTTCCTCGATATCCCGAACACCGGTCTTTCCGTGTCGCTCTCGGGTCTCGGTGCATACTCCAACGTAGGCCTCCCGACCGCTGAACAGTCCTACACCTACTAATCTAGGTTACGGCCATTCTTCGGAAAGGTTCTCGCAAGAGACGAAAAAGCCCCTCGCAAGAGGGGCTTTTTCGTGCCCTCGCGATTTTTAGATTCCATCCCACCGTCAGGAAGGGCGTTCACCGAAATTTCACGATTTTACGCTTGGTACGGAGGCTCTGACGGGTATACTTCCACCGTACTCCTAAACGCACGAATATGACCCGTTTATTTCGGTCGGTTTTTCTCGCCGCCACCCTCGTCCTCGCGTTCGACCAGGCATTCGCCTCGAAGGTCGTAACCGTGGAAAATAAGAACGTCCGCCCGAACGCTGGCGTCGTTGAAATGCCTTCGGTATCCGTGACTGACGAAGTCGGTCTCCCGAATTCCCTTTCCGGGGCTACGAAGTTCTCCCTCGTCATTTCCACGGAGGCCAACGTCCGGCTTTCGCGAACCTCGCTTACCTCGGTAGCCGTCTCTCCCGCAACCGTCCGTCCCGTTTCCATTTCGGACGACCTCCGGACTCTTTCGTTCGAATCCTCGGTACCGCTTCTTTCCGGTGCTTCGATCAGCGTTTCGGGCATCAAGGTGGTGGTTTATAACCGCTACTCCCCGCTTCACGGCTTCGATCTCGACATCGGCTCTGACGGAACCGTCGACGCGTACGACCAGAACGGTATCCGCGTAACGGACGAATACGGAGCGCAGGACGTTACGGCCCCCCAGGATCCCGTAGGTCTTACCGGCTCGTTTTCCACCGGCACCGTCACCGTGACTGCCAATCCTTCCGGCGATCTCGACTTTGAGAATTTCAAAATCAGCTTCGAAGACGCTTCGGGTTCCTCCCTTTGGAATTCCGCACAGGCATCGCTTGTCGCAAGACAGTTCGATCTCGTGTCCAACACGAATGTCGTACGTGTCCAAAGTGTCGACAGGAATGGCAATCTTTCCGTAGGCGCCATCCTTAGGAAATCCATTGTGGAAGCCGTTTCTTCCACTGGTTCGACTACCGGCTCGGGAACTGCGCAGACTTCCACCGGAACGGTCTCGGCTCCCGTTCCGCAGACTTCGACCGGATCTTCCTCTTCGACCGGCACTTCCGTTTCCACCGGCTCCATAACCCTCGAGCCCCCCTACGTTCCCGGCTACCGCAGCTCCGGCCTTTCGGGCATGATTTCGGGCATGGACGCGTTCATCGCCGCTCACGAGGGTTCGAAGACGTATCCGGAATCCGAAAAAGCGCCCGTACGTATCATCCGCAACGATCTCGCGAGATTCTTCGAATCGTTCTTCAAGACCCGCGTCGCCGCGAAGAAGCGCCTCTTGGTCGGACAAATCCGCGCCAAGGCAGCCGTTCTCAAGGACGTGATTCTCAAATAATCGAGCGTTTTTAGAGTTTCGAAATCCCCCGCGTAGGCGGGGGATTTTCCATGTCCCGAAAGTCGAAAACTTCCGAAGGGGCTCCGGAGTTCCGATATTTGGATTTTCCGCCCCATTGGGGTAGAATGGACGAAATCCGAACCCTTCGAAACGATGTCCCAAGAAGCCGTCATTTTCCTTTCCGCCGCCGTTCTTACGTTTTTGGCGTACGCCGTGTTTTTGACGTACCGGAAAATTTCCTTCAGGCGCTCGCTGGAAACGGCTTTCCTCAAGGTCATGCTTCCGCGCAAGGACAGCGATCTCGACGAAAAGAAGGAGACCGTGCGCGATTTCAAAGAATGGACGGGCATCATGGAACAATTCCTCGCTTCGCTCCGTGGCCTTTCGGAAGGCGGACTTCGCGAAAAACTCTTCGGCGCCGACGGGATTTCTTTCGAATACGTCGCACAGGACGGCGAAATCTTCTTCTACGTCGCCGTTCCGAAGAAAGCCAAGATCCTCATAGAAAAGCAAATCACCGGCTTTTATCCGGACGCCATCGTCGAAGAAGTTTCTGAACCGAACATTTTCCGTGCGCGCAAGGTCGCCGCGGGTGCCGAAATGGTCCTTCACGAACACCCGTTCCTTCCCATCCGCACCCACCAGAAACTCGAATCCGACCCGATCAATACCATTACGGGCGTCCTTGGCAAACTCGCCGACGACGAATCGGCGGTCATCCAAGTCTTGGTCCGTCCCGTTCCGGACGACTGGCAGCGCAAGGCGTTCAAAAAGTCCGACCACATCGGACACCATCATGGAAATTTCCTTACGAAGGCGTTCTCCGCCGTCGTTTCGGTTTTTTTCGAAACGCATGACGATAAGGGCGGACACGACAAGGAAGACCCGAGCCAAAGCAAGGAACTCGTCCGCGAAAAGGCGAAGAAAACGGGGTTCGAAGCGGTCGTCCGTGTGGTGGTTACCGCACGAGACAAGGTGCTCGCGAAGGCTGAGTTGGACAATATCGTCGCGGCATTCTCACAGTTTTCCGGCCCGTCGTACAATGGGTTCGAAGCGCATAAGGCGCACGATGCGGACAAGTTTTTCCGTTCGTACATTTTCCGGTATTTTCCTCGGAAATGGTTCGGACAGAAGCAGATCCTCTCCATCGAAGAGGTCGCGTCGCTTTTTCATTTTCCCCATTCCAAATACGATACTTCGCCCGAAATCCGCTGGCAGAACTTCAAGATCGTCAAAGCGCCCGTCAACCTTCCGACCGAAGGCATCCTCATCGGCTACAACAACTACCGCGGCGTGAAACGCGAAATCCGCGTGAAGACCGAAGACCGCTTCCGCCACTTTTACGTCATAGGACAGACCGGTACCGGTAAGTCGAGCGTCATCCAGGTGTTGGCGCGTCAAGACATCTCCCTCGGCAACGGGCTCTGCGTCATGGATCCGCACGGCGACCTCGCTTCCGACCTCATGCCGTTCGTTCCGCGCGAACGCGCCGACGACGTCATCTACTTCGATCCGGCCGACCTTTCGCGCCCGATGGGCTTGAACCTCCTCGAGGCGAATACGCCGGACGAAAAGCAGATGGTCGCCCAGGACGCGATGAACATGATGATCAAGCTCTTCGGTAACGAAATCTTCGGCCCGCGCATCCAGGACTACTTCCGCAACGGCGTTCTTACGCTCATGGATTACCCGGGCGGCTCGGCCATTACCGACATCGTCCGCCTCTTTACCGACGACGAATTCCAGAAAGAACGCCGCCGCACGCTGAAAGACCCCATCGTCCGCGCTTGGTGGGACTACACCTACGCCAAGATGGGCGACCGCGAAAAGGCCGAAATCATCCCGTACTTCCAGGCGAAATTCGGCGGGTTCATCACGAACTCGATGATGCGCAACATCATCGGGCAGACGAAGTCGTCCTTCGACGTGTTCGACGTCATGCAAAAGAAGAAAATCCTCTTCATCAACCTCTCCAAGGGGGTGCTCGGCGACTTCAATTCGAAGCTTCTCGGCATGATGATGGTGTCGAAGGTGCAAGTATCGGCAATGCGTCGGCAGTCGGTGGAAAAGCAGGACCGCCAGGATTTCTTCCTCTACATCGACGAATTCCAGAACTACGTCACCGACTCCATCGAATCGATCCTTTCCGAGGCCCGAAAGTACCGTCTCGGACTCATAGTCGCGCACCAGTACCTCTGACAGCTCCACAAATCCGACGCGCTTACCAAGTCGGACGTGAACCTCAAGGACGCCATCTTCGGTAACGTCGGCTCGCTTCTTTCGTACAAGGTCGGACCGGAAGACGCAGAGTTCCTCGCTAAGCAATTCGCTCCCAATTTCTCGGAACGGGACCTCATCAACATGGACAAGTTCAAGGGCGTCATGAAGCTTATGGTCGACGGACAGCCGACCCCGGCGTTCAGCGTCACCCCCGTGAACCCGTATTTGGAACAGGGGAATAAAAAGCTCGCGAACGCGTACAAAGAGCTCTCCCGTCTCAAATACGGCCGCGAACGCGAGTTCGTCGAGAAGGAAATCATCTACCGCATAGGAGCCGTCTAACACCGTCGAACATGTCAAACATCGCCACCCGCATCCCCGTTTCGGCACTTGTCGCCGCATTGGCGTTTACGGCCAGCGTTCCCTCCGGAACGGTTTTCGACGGCGTCGTTTCGGCTGCCGACGCTCCCGCACAATCCGACCTCTTCTCCTACCAGAAAGCCTATCTCGACAACGTGAAGGCCGTGTGCGATAGCGGTCCGTGGGCAGGAGGCGAGTCCGTCATCACGGCCGCCTCGGTTACGTACCCCAACTTCGAAAGCCCCATGGCGGACAGGAGCTACCGCGCCGCCGTCGATGCCGTGGGCGGGGACAAGACCGGCATAGAAGACCTCATCGCGAAATCCAAAGAACCGGGAACCCCTTTCCAAATGGGAACCGACGTCAAGCTCGCGAGCGAAGTCTACAAAGAACGCATGAACGGGATATTCGCCTGCGCCCAGGTAAATTTCAAGATCCGTACCCACGAAAATCTTCTCAAGACCATCAAGGGTGAGAAAGCCGATAGCGGAAACACTGCGAAAAAGCTTGAGGAACAGACGAAAAAACTCCGACTCGAGCTTACCAGGCGGCACTGTGCGGACCGTACCTCCACCGACGGGAAGGGCAACGTGATGATGAAGGGCATGGTGCTTGACCAGACCGCAAAGGAATACTGCAATTACCGGCACTACCTCCAGTATCTCAAGTCCAACGCCCAAAACCGGATTTCCGCCTTCGTCGAAGCCGAGCAGAAACGACGCTCCGACGGTGCTGCCAAACCGTCCGACGGAGGCTCCAAAACCCTTGGAAGCGCCGAGGACCTTTGAGTCGAAATAGCGAACGTCACCGTTTCCATCGGACAGGAGATCGACCACACCCGTGAAGTCTTCCCGCAGGCGATGCTCGCGTACGGCGAATTCGAACGGACGTACGCTTCGCACGTGGTCATGCTCTTCGTTCTCGAAGACTACATGCTTCTCCGCGATACGCTGAAGAAAGTCATGAATCCCCTCGGCCAGGTCATCTATAAGGCCTCCAATGCCGAAAGCCCGAAGAGCCCGTAGGAGCGTTTCCGAAAAAAACCCCGTCCGGATGGACGGGGTTTTCAGTTATGCGGATTCGCGGACCGCGATCAATTTCTCCATGTCCGGTTCGAAGGGCGCTTCCACGGTGACGGTTTCGCCGGTTTCCGGATGCGGAAAGGAAAGTTTCCAGGCGTGGAGCATTTGGCGGTCGATTCCGTACTTGCGTTTGGCGAACGAGTTTTCTCAGACTTCCCCGTATGCGCGGTCGCCGAGCACGGGAGCGTCCAAGGACGCGAGGTGAACGCGGATTTGGTGCGTGCGCCCCGTTTCGATGCGGCAGGCGAGGAGGGCGTATTTTCCGGCGATTTTCGATTTGAGCGTTTCGTAGTGGGTGACGGCCGGTTGTCCGGATTCGTCGACGCGGACCTTCGCCTCGTTCTTGGCGTTTTCGACGCGGAGGAGTTTCTTACGAACCGTTCCGCGCGGATTTTCGGGAGTCCTGGTGACGATCGTGGCGTACGTCTTGTCCATCTTGTCGTTCTGGAGGGCCGAGAGAAGCCTGTCCAGCGCGCGTTTCGTCTTGGCGATCAGGATGACCCCGGAAGTGTCGCGGTCGATGCGGTGGACGAGCGAGGGGCGGAACGTCAGGGTGTCGAGGTTTCCGGCGTAGTAATCCGTGACCGCTTCGATGAGGGAATTCTCGTCGCTCTTGTGGTCGCCCGGGTGGACGTTCAGCCCCGCGGGCTTGTTCACCGCCAGTACGAAATCGTCTTCGAAAAGGATGCGGTCCTTCGTAAGGGCGAATTTCGTCCGTGACGCGTCGTTTTTCGTTCCGGCTCCTCCTTGTCGGGTTTGGGCGTCGAAAGACGCGCCAACGGCCGAAAAACCGGCATTGCCGGCGCTTTGGCGTCCGAACTCGGCGAACTCTTCTTCGGAAAGGAAGAGCTTGATCGTTTGTCCGAGTTCGAGACGGTAGTCGTTCTCGCGCTTTTTGCCGTCGACTTTCGCCCGGTTGGTACGGCCGAGCTTGTAGATCAGCGAAAGGGGCGCCCCGGGGAGGAGCTTCTTCAGGAATTTGTCGAACCTCGCGTCCGCTTCGGACTCGCCGACGGTGAATTCCCGCATTATTGGAATACGGTGAAATCGAGCGCTTCGTTGACGGTCGTCTGTTCGACGTTGCGTGTGCGGGTCTGGCGGAATCCTCGCGAATAGCCTTCCGCGCTGACTCGGGTCCATTGCTGGGGGATGGGCGAAAGCGCCGGCGTGGTGATACGGTATTCGAGGTACGGCATGCCGTTTCCGACGACGGTCTCGAGCGCCCGGACGATGGAGAGTTTGACGGTGCAGCGGACGCCCCCGACGCAGTTGGAAGCCGCGAACGCCGAAACGGTTTTCGTCGCGTTCGAGAGATCGGAACCCGTAAGGGTCGAAAGGTCGATCGGGGAAGTCTGGTTGACCTGGTTCGCCGTGAGTATCTGGGACGATGCCGCTACCAGCGAATCGCCGCTGCCGCTGACGATCCAGTTGACGATTTGGGCCGTGCCGCCGGAAAGGGCTTCGTTCCCGTTGTCGGGCGCTCCGGTTTCTCAGGATTTTCCGTCTTCGTCCAAATCCGGTACCCGGAATTCGAATTGGAGTCCGGCGGGACTGTATCCGGCGGGAAGTTTTATTTGGATGGGCTTTCCCGCGGAAACGATGTTCCAGTTGGCGTCGTATTCGCTATTTCCGAATCCCGGAGCCGGAATGACGGTGCCGCTGCCGACGGTCGAAAGCTTGTATCCCGAACCCGACAAGGCGCCGACGGTGCTGCCGGTTTCCATGCCCGGGAGGCTTCCGGAAAGGCTCGAGAGGGCCATTTCGGTCGCGCTCGAAGCCTTGTAGTAGGCGACGTTTCCGTTTTCCACGCCCTTTACGTCTTTCGACGCCGGCATGAGCTTCTCGATCAAATAGACCCCCATCAGGATGATGAGGATGGTGAGGAGCATCGCGAGGAAGATGGCGAAGCCCTTACGGTCGGACCGTATCGCGTGGGAAATGCGGGACATGGGCTATTCGGAGAGGGAAACGGACGTAGTGACGTGCGCTTGGGGGTCGGCCCCGTTGTTGATGCGTTTTCTGCGGATCCAGGAGAATCCGACGGTCATGTCTATGCGGACGTACGGGGAGATGCGGATGGAGGGATCGGTTTCCTTCCA
The DNA here is from genome assembly GCA_049301335.1 of Patescibacteria group bacterium. GTDB lineage: Bacteria > Patescibacteriota > Gracilibacteria > BD1-5 > UBA2023 > JANJWP01. The sequence goes on along the minus strand of JBAQKV010000106.1, from coordinate 4,828 downwards.
GGAAAGCCGGTAATCCTTGTTGGGGTACGGGTAAAAGGAAACGTGGGAAACGTTGATGTCCGCCGGGAAGACGCTCACCCATTCGGTGGCGCCGGAATCGAACGAACTTCCCGTTCCTACGGGGGTGTTTTCCTTGCCTGCGCAGTAGAAATCGGAACGGCACTGCCAGGTGTCGATCTTTCCGTCGTACCGGCCCGCGGAAGCTACGGAGCCGGAGTGGGACATCCCGTAGTCGCGTCCGACGAGCCGGAGCATTTCGAGACGTCCGAGACAGCCGCTTCCCGTTACGGCGCCGGTGCTCGAGGCGGAACACGTAGCGGCCGTAGGGGCGTCCGGGTCGCGCGTCACGCTCCAGCGGAGGACGAGGCGTTCGGGGATGGCGGCGTTCTTCTTTACGAGGTAGAGTTCCTGCTGCGGAAATCCTCCGACGAAGGCGGACGGCCCCATTCCGAGCTCCTCGTCGTCTTCGTCTCCGGCGATCATGCCGTTGCCGTCTTCGTCTCCGCCGTCGGAATCCGCATTGGAGTTCGCGTCGAAGAACTGGAGCGCGTATTCGCCGTAACGTTGCGGTCCTACCATGCTGGCGCTCGCCGCGTTGAAGGATCCGAGACAGCCTCCGGTTCCCATCGCCGCGCCGTTGCCGCTGAGGCAGAGGTACGGGGGGTTGCCGAAAGCGCCCGCCGCGGAAACCGCGCCGCCGTTGCCGTAGTTCCCGAATCAGGAAGGCGACGAATAGTGTCCCCCCACGGTACCCGCGCCAATGGTTCCGGTAACGGTACCGGTACCTACCGCCCATCGGTTCCAGTATTCTTCGTAGTCGATGACGCCGCCGTCCTTGACGATGCCGGTGAGGCGTTCGACGTTGTAGTACAGGTCTTGCCCGAGGTCGACGCGGTCGCTCACGGCGGAACGGAACGACGCTATCTGCCCGACCGACTGGAGGCCCATGACGAGAATGAGCGAAAGGATGGTGATGGCGATCATCACTTCGACGAGGGTGAATCCTTTTCGGTCGGTCTTTTCCGCGAAACGGCGTTCTTTTTCCAAAACGAAATGGAGGAAGGTCGAAACGCTCCGTCCCGCGGCGATGCCGGTGGGAAACTTCCAGAAATGTTTCGGACCCGAAACGAAAACGAAATCGAGAATTTCGAAAAACCGGTTCGGCGGAAGCGGTTTCCCGGTCTTTCCGAAGAGGGTTCCGAAGAGGAGGGGAACGCTTGAAAACGCCGAATTTACGGCGTGGTAAGCGGTTTTCAGAAGGGCGTACGCCCTGTTGCGTTCGAGAGGGGAGTTCCGCATCGTGAAGCGATTTTCTAGCGTTCGCTATGTAACCACGAACCCCAGATAAGTCAAGAATTCTCCGATTTACTTTCCCTACTTTTGCGGTATAAGTCGTGCGTTTTCTTCCCGGACTATGAACTACGCACAAAACTCCAAACACCGCAGGCTCCGTAACCGCATCCGCAATACGGTAGACCGGCTTTCGTTCAACTTCTTCCACCTCAAAGGTTCGCAGAGGGTGGTCGTCGTCGGGCTCATTTCTTCGGCCCTCGCGGTCTTCATGAACTGGTTTTCCGTAGGCGAAGACATGTCCGGTACGGCGTTTTCGCTTTCGCTCGGATACGTGGGATACGTGAAGCTCCTCATTCTCGCGGGGGTTTTCGTCATCGTCTTTTCCCACAGGACCAAATCCGAAATCCGATCCCGCTCGGGCCTTGCCATGAGCGACTACGCGTTTTGCCTTTTCGCCTCTGCCTGCCTCTTCTCGCTCGATTTCTCGACGATGAACGTCATCCGCGGGTTTTCGATCTTCACGAAGGACGTCGCGCTCGGCAACGGGCCGGCACTTTCCCTCGTGGGGGATTTCTTCGTTTTGGGCGGCGGAGCCTTGGCGTACCGCGAACACAAGAAGGAGCTTTTCGAAACCACGTTCGTCGAAAACAGCCGCACCACCGCCGAAATGCTCGAGGAGTACGACGCCATCATCGGCAAGGAGGCCCCCGATAAGAAGAACATGAGCCTTCCCGTTTAGGGGGGCTTTTTTCTTCCCCCGGAGTTTTTCCGCTTGACTTTTCGACTAAAAAAATTATACGGACTTACATAGTATCTTCATCCCACGCTCCATTATGGCGGTTCAAAGCGCGGAGATTCGCGAGAGTTTCCTCTCGGTGCTCGCGGGTCTTACAGAGAAAGAAAGAGCGGTAATCTCCCGCCGCATCGGGCTCAACGGCGAGCGCGAGACTTTGCAGTCCATCGGCGAATCCTACGCGATCACCCGCGAACGCGTTCGTCAGATCGAAGACGTCGGCATCCGTAAAATCGGGCGCATCGTCAAATCCACCGGTCTCCACGAGATCCAGTCGGTCGGCAACAAGATTCTCGCACTTCACGGAGGTCTCCTCATCCGCGACCGCCTCGTTTCGGCAGTCATCCAGGAAACCGGCATCCAGTCCGACGTGAATTCCGGCATTATCGAAGTCATCCTCCAGTCCGACTACAACATCCAAAAAAGCAAGCCGCAGCTCGGAACCCGCACCTACTTCGCGCTTCCGGAAATCCAGAAGAAGCTCGTTCAGGAAACCTACAAGGAAGCCGTCCGCATCCTCAAGAAGAAGGGCGACATCATGGAGAACACCGCGCTCTACGAGATGGTGAAGATGAACCTCTTCCCGCAGTTCGGCAAGGTGGAAACCGTTCTCGTCGACTCCGCGCTCGACGTCTTCACCGACGTCGTGAAGGGCGAAGAGAAGTACGTAGGTCTCGAAAAATGGAAGATCCTCAACCCGTCGACCCTTAAGGACAAGGCCGTCTACGTTCTCAAGAAGAACAAGAAGCCGATGCACTTCGTGGAAATCACCAACTCCATCGCCGACCGTTTCCAGGAAAGCGTGAAGGTCGCCACCATCCACAACGAACTCATCCGCAATAACGAATTCGTCCTCATCGGACGCGGCATCTACGTTCTCAAGGAATGGGGATACAAGCCGGGCACCGTTCTCGACGTCATCATCGACGTCTTCAACAAGGCTAAGGCTCCGCTATCGACCGAAGACATCGTCGCCAAGGTCCTCAAGGTGCGCCAGGTCAAGACCTCGACCATCTACATGAACCTCCAGAACCGCAAGTACGTCGAACGTGTCGGTCGCAACATGTACCAGCTCAAGGCCGAAAACGCGTAAACATCCAATACTGAAAAAACGCTCCCGGAAACGGGGGCGTTTTTCGTTCTACCTCTGCCGGTATCCCACCGCCTCCGCCACGTGTTCGGCTTCCACGGTATCGGAGTCCGCCAAATCCGCGATGGTGCGCGCCACTTTGCGGATACGGTCGTGCGCCCGGCCGGAGAGCCCGAGGCGGTCGACCGATTCGAGAGCGAGCGCTGTCGCCGCACTGGAAAAACCGCATGAATCCAAATCTTTCGAATTCATGGCGGCGTTCGTCTTTACCGAATTCCCAAAACGCTCCGCTTGCCGTTTTCTCGCAGCGACCGTACGTTCGAGGATCTCGGCGCTGGCCGATCATCTCGATTTCGATCCGATTTCCGCGGAAGTCAGCCGGGGTACTCCGGCGAAGAGGTCGATACGGTCGAGCACGGGTCACGATATGCGGTTTCGGTACCTTTCGAGGGCGGCCGACGCGCAGACGCAGAGTTTTTCGCGGTCTCCCGCGTATCCGCACGGACAAGGGTTCGACGCTGCGAGAAGCTGGAACCTCGCGGGATACGTATGGCTTCAGAGCGCTCGGGAAACCCGCACTTCGCCGTCTTCGAGCGGTTGGCGCAGAGCGTCGAGCAGGTAGGGTGGAAATTCGCGGAGTTCGTCCAAAAAGAGCGTGCCGAGATTAGCGAGGGTGATTTCGCCGGGCCGGGCGTTCGGTCCTCATCCAAGCAGGCTCGCCACGCTCGCTCACGGATGTACGGCTACGAACGGTCGGACGTTCGAAAACGGGTCTTCGCCAGATTTTCACGCGATGGAACGGATTTTCGCGAGGGTGAGGATTTCGGAATCCGAGGCGGGCGGGAGAATGCCCGCGAACGCCCGGCAGAGAAGGGTTTTTCAAGAGCCCGGAGCGCCTTCGAGAAGGACGTTGTGTCATCCGGCGGCGGAGATTTCGAGCACGCGTTTCGCCCGCTCTTGTCCGGCGACGTCGCAAAAATCGGGAATGTCGCGAACCGGTCGGGGTTCGTTGTCGGAGTCGGGCGTTTTCTCGTTTTCAAAAGGAACCGCCAAGCCTTTCCGGCGTTTCTTGAGAATCTCCACCGCATCGGCGAGATTCTCGGCTCAGTAGGCCCGGATTCACGGAACCCTCGCGGCCTCCCGGGCGTCCGTGACGGGAAGGAGGAGGTCGGTTTCTCACCTTTCGGCGAGCGATGCCGAATGCGCCACGATTCCCCCTATGCGACGGAGGTTTCCGTCGAGCGCCAGTTCCCCCAAGACCGTGATTCCCTCGAAATCCCGATCGGAAAGGCCGCATTCTTCCGAAAGTATGCCTACGGCTACGGCGAGATCGAACGCCGGTCAGGTTTTGCGGACTTCCGCCGGCGCGAGGTTGACCGTCACCCGCTTCTGCGGGAAGGAGAATCACGAGTTCCGTATCGCGGAGCGGACGCGTTCGCGGCTCTCTTGTACGGCCGCGTCGCCGAGGCCGACGATGGAAAAGGAAGGGAGTCCGGCGGCGACGTCGACTTCGACCGAAACGGGATGTCACGACAAGCCGCGAACCGACGAAGAAAGTACGGTTTTAACCATAAAAAAAGCGCGGAAAATGATATTTTCGCGCTACCGAAACCGATAATACCGAAAACCCCGCATTCGTAAAGGCGGAAAAG
>JBAQKV010000105.1:0-5375 GCA_049301335.1 Patescibacteria group bacterium | reverse complement strand
TCCGTCGGCCTCGCGTTCGCGCTCGCCTCCCAAGCCTTGAAACTCATCACCGTCGATCCGTACGGGGCGATGGACATGATCGGGACGTTCAGCGTCCTCGAAAAACTCGGCATCGTGGGAATCGTCGGCGCTGTGGGCATCCCCCTGCTCTCGTACGGATTGTCGAAACTTACCCGACTCCCGCTCATCCTCTGGCTCCTCGCTCTCGCCACTGGCTACGCCGCGCTCGTTTCGCCCGTGGAATTCCGGCTCGTCTATTCGACCCCCGTGGCGTTCTCGATGCCGTCGTTCGGAATCGGCGAAATCACGCTTTCCGATTTCGCGTACGGCGCGATCTTCCTCGCGCTTCCTCAGTTTCCGGTGACGCTCGGCAACGCCGTAGTATCGGTCACCCGAGAAATGAACCGCCTCTATCCCCAGGCCGAAATCACCGAAAATACGATGATGAAAACCACCGGTTGGATGAACGTGCTCTCGGGATGCTTCGGCGGAATCCCCATGTGCCACGGGTCGGGCGGAGTAGCCGCGTATTCGGCCTTCTGAGGGAAAACGGGCGGAACCACCATCATCTTCGGGGGAACGCTCGTCGCGGCGTCGCTGTTCTTCTCGGCGCATCTCAAGGCGTACTTCGCCGCGTTCCCCAGCGGCGTGGCCGGAGCGCTTTTGCTCTTCGCCGCGTACCAATTGGTCATGGGCTCGAAATCGGCGTTTTCCGACAAGGACGATTTCGCCCCCTTCGCGCTCACCGCGCTCCTCTCGTGTTGGAACGCCGGCGCCGGGCTCGTCGCGGGCATCGCCTTCGCCAAGTACCTGGAGCGCAAAAACCGGTCGGCGGCATTGTAAAGAAGCGGATTTCGAATATAATCCGCACATCATTTTTCAGTCATAGCATGGCAAATTCCCACGGACTTTCCCCCCGTATCGTAAAGAAACAGGCGGCGGCCCGAAAACTCTCAAAAAATAAAAAGAAAGCGGCTGGCGTCTATACCGGCAACGAAAACCGCGACGTCCGCAAAAATACGAGCTACAAGAAGCGCACGCGGTACATGGAGAACAAACAGAACTTCCCCAAGAAGAAACTCCCCACCAAGAACGTCGATTCGCTCATCGAACTCGGCATTTTGGATTCGCGCGGATTCTTCAAGAAGGGCAAGAAGAAGAATTTCATCACCGGCAGCATGGTCGACCTCAAAGGTTTCGACTTCTACGGCCTGCCGAGGGCGGGATAAACGGGGGCGGCGTTTCGCGAAGAGGGTGAAAATCCGATTTGCAAAACGCCATTTCTTCGCTATATTTCGCAAGCATTTCGCATACATGCAGCCATAGCTCAGTTGGATTAGAGCGCTTCCCTGCGAAGGAAGAGGTCGCTGGTTCGAGCCCAGCTGGTTGCACCATTCGATACGAAAAACGACCCCGTCCGAAAGGAAGGGGTCGTTTTATTATGCCGGCAGTTTCCGGTTATTTCCTCCAGCGTCATTTCTTATACGGCCTGTACGGGCTTTTTTTATTTCCAAAGAAATTCTCGATTTTGCGATCGAGCGATATTAATCCGCCCCACCACCCCCTCCGCCTCCGTCGGAGCTGCCGTCCGAAGCGTCGTCATCGGAGTCGGTATCGCCGCCCGCATCGGCTCAGAACGAAAATCCTCCTTCGTTCGCCGGAATCGACATTCCGGAAATCGCGAACGCCGCGATGACGGATGCCGGAAGCCATATTCCGCCCACGTCGGACAAATCGGAATAGTCCGAAGACCCCCCTTCGGTGCCGCGGCGTTTGCGGATATCGTAAACGAGATCTTTCAAGCGTTTCCACCATTCCCTTGCCCGCACGGTTTCGAGGGGCCATTCCGGATTTCCGAATTCCGGATTTCCAAGCATGGCGATACGTTTGTTTACCACCGTGGTCGTCTGTGCATGGTCGTATCCTTGATACGCGAGCGTCCCGTCCGGGAACTCCTTCTCGTATTCGACGCCGAACCAGTCGGCAATCGGCCTTCCTTCGAGCTTCATGCGTTTCATGAATCCCCAGAATCCCGCGGCGTCGTCGAGGATCGCTTTTTTCGTTTCAAACCACGAAAGTTCGTCAGCGACGCGTTTCTTCAAGCGTTCGCCTTGTTCGTAAACGCAGCCGTATTCGAGAAGCAGGCGGTATTCGTCCTCGGTAATCGCGTTGTAGGAAACCTTTTTCAGCGCTTCGAAAAGCGCGAGGAGGCGCTGGCCTTCTTCGGCGGATTCGGCGGATTCGACGATGGCGGCCGTTTCCGGAACGGCGTCGGCGACTTTCTTCGCTACCGAATCGGCGAGATTGAGAGCGGGATTCGGTTCGGCAACGGTCGTGGCGGGAACGGATTCCGACGATTCGCGGAGCTTCGGATCCAAAGTGGTGGACATTCGGTTCGACAAGAAAAATAACCTTTCCATTTTTCCATATCCGGCGTCGAAATACAAAAAATCGTCCCCGCTTCGGAAAAAGCGAAAACGGATTCGATTGATGGTCGAAAATGATTAAAATGTCGCGTTAGCAACTATCATGGTAACAAAGGGGAACATGAAAAAAGAATTCGAGTTCCAATACCGCCCCAGCGCGGAAGACTACGTAAAATTCGCGATTCTCCAGACTCGGAAATCCAACTTCGTTTACGCGCTCGTCCTCGTCATGGTCTACGCGCTCATCGTAGGGAGCGAGACGGGGTGGAACTACGGCCCCGCCAGCCTCGCGAAGTGGTTGTTCCCGTTCGCGCTGTCGGTCATCCTCATCGCGTGGCTCCGTTCGCGCAGCCTTGAGAAAATCCGCAAGAATTTCGACAAGAACCCTTTCGTTGGATGCGACGTCGATTGCAAGGCGAATTCGGACGGAATGTCGTTCGAATCCAAAAGCCAAAAACGATCGAGTTCCAACGAACTCGCCTGGTACGAAATCTTCAAAATCGGCGAAACCCGGCACGCGTTCTACGTCTACGTCATGGAATCGATGGCCTACATCATCCCCAAGCACGTGTTCGCCGACAAGGCCGAAATGAAAGACTTCCGCGGGCTCTGCCGAACCAATATCGAAGAAGCCAAACTCGAAATCTGGAAATAACTACGCGACGAAAAGCCGGTTGATGGCCGAATGCCAGTCGAACCGGCGTTCGGACGACGAAGTCTCAGAGCAGCAAGCCTTTCCAGCCGCTCCTCCGCAACATTCCCCGTTTTCGAATACCGATACCCGGTTGCGCCCTTCCCTTTTGGAACGGTACATCGCGGCATCGGATTTTTTTACGACTTCTTCCACCGGTTCGTCCGGATCGAGGCACGAAGCCACGCCGAAACTCGCCGTAGCCCTCACCGTGGCGTCTTCGAGCTCATGGTTTTCCATCAGCAGGCATCGGAGCCCTTCCGCGACGGCATGCGCGCTTTCGATGTCGCAATCGTGGAGGTAAACGAGGAACTCTTCCCCGCCCATGCGTCAGAGCACGGAATTGGAACGCGTAGCGAGGCCTTCCCTCAATATCGCGCCAACCCGTTTCAGCAACTGGTCGCCCACGGCATGCCCGTGTTGGTCGTTGACGAGCTTGAAGTGGTCGATGTCGATCATGACGAGCGAAAACCCTTCGTGCGGACTTACGCGTCTGAAATGCCCCACGCGTTCGAAGAAACCGAGGCGGTTGTAGAGCGAAGTCAGCTGGTCTTCGCACGCTCTGCGGTGGCGCTCTTCTACCAAAAGGTGCCGCTGTACCCTCTCGAAATGCGCGCGGACGGCGCGGGCAACTTTGCGGAGTTGCGATTCGACGAGGTCGATGGGAACCTGGAGCCCGTTTTCCGGGACTTCGAGAAAGCCCACCGGCGAGCACGATTGCGACATATGGCAGGAAATGCGGACGGGGACGTACGCTTTCCCGGGTTCGAACTTGAAATGTCCGGCCCCGTGCATGGCCACGCAACGTGAAAAATCCGAATCGCCGTCGATCGGGTATTTGGAAAAATACGCGGCGACGCAGCTGCGGAAAACGTCGTCGAGATCGTCGATACGGAGCGTGCGTATGTGGCAGGCGCGGTTTTTGGAGAGGTACCCACGCACTCCCACGAGATGGAGCTTGGCTCAGAAAGCGAGCGCTTCCGGGATTTCTCGCACCGCGAAATCGAAGAGTTCGCGGATTCATTGCGAGCCGTCCATGAGATCGAGCACGTCCTCGACCCGCTTCTCAAAATCGAGCGCGGTCCGGAGGGCTTTGACTTCGGCTTCCAACTCGATGCGCCGGAGCAAGCCTTCCCCGGTATGCGAATCTGCCCCGGTATCGGCAATGAAAGCGTCCGATCCGGGATTCATGGCATTCATGCCTATGGATGTGATATGCGTCTTAAAATCGAACGATACTTCCAATTCTTAAGAAAACCTTAAAATCCATGTGAAGATTTCATGAAGAAGGGGAAGACCGGTTCGCACGCGTGCGAAAACGGATACATTCGAGGGTAGCTTATGGGATACTATTCTTTCGCCTACGTCGTCGCGGTCGCGATATCGGCGCTCTGCGGAGCGTTGGTCTTTAGGAAGTACCACAATCCGTTCGGATGGTACTTTTTCGTATTTTCCGCTCTCGTTTCCGCCTGGTTCTCGCTGTATTACCTATTTTTCTCGGGAATCAGCGACCCGGCTCTCCTGCTCTTCCTTTCCCGACTCAATTTTTGAGTGGGAGTCGGCGCGGTGGCGAGTTTTTGGCTGGTAATCCGTAATTATTCGACCGCGCCTTCGAAAATCATCGTGCCCTGAACGGCGTTTCCAACGTTCGTTTTCGTCTCGATCCTCATTCTCTACGTTTTCGACCCGGGGATCATCGAGACGCTCGAATTCTCGAAGGCGGAAGGCGTGTACCGCGAAGCGTACGGTTCGCATTTTTGGATTCATCCGCTTCTGCAGTTGCTCGCGGTAACCGCGTTCGTTTGGGAGGCCTTCCGCCAATTCAAAGTACAGAAAGGTCTCGACCGAATCCGCTTGCAACGCCTCCTTTCGGCGGCAGGACTCTTTCTCACGGCATGCCTGGTACTCCAACTCGTGCTCCCGATGTTCGGGATATGGATTTTCGAAAAGGAAATCGTATTCATGTTCACTGCGTTCACCGCATACGCCTTCCACGCCCTCAGACGGTACTATTTCCATTCGGGCTCCATCGCGGGAAAATACGCCGTAACCGTAGTTTCCCTGGGGGTGGCAGTACTGGCTTCCGAAGTTTTCGACCGCCTCTGACGCGTTGCGGAAATATCTTCGGGGGTAATCGATTACTGGACCGGCGGCGACGAACGTTCGGCCATCCGCGCGCTCGTGGCGGTATTGGCGTACGCCGGGGTTTCGCGCGTTCTCCGGTCGAAATTCTTCACCAATGCCGAACTGGTGGCGCT
>JBAQKV010000104.1:0-7404 GCA_049301335.1 Patescibacteria group bacterium | reverse complement strand
GATCATTTCGGCGGTCATCCCGAAAATACCGATCATCCAGTTCCCGAAATGGCCGGACATCATTTTGGACCTCCATAACATCCGCCTCGGACTCCGCATCCTCATGCCGGAATTCGATTTCCACATCTCGCCGTTCGTATTGCCGCACCTCCCGAGGCTGTCGCTCCCCAACGTTCCGGGTCTCGGAATCGGTTTGCCGACCGTTCCGGCACCGCCGACGTTCCCCAAGCTTCCGGACATGCCGGATTTGCCGAGCCTCCCGAACATCAAGCTTCCGGACCTTCCGCCTCCGCCGAAAATCCCGAAGCTGTTCGCCGCGATTCAGGGAATCCTCCAGATCCTCAAGCTCGTTTCGAAAATCCTCTGCATCCTCCGTAAGAACCCGTTCGTCCCCGAATGGCGCGCCGGCGACCAAATCGCCCAGATTACGGAACGCCAGGGCAAGATGCCGCTCGACTTCTTCAACATCGAATTCCCCAACTTCTCGCTCGCGTTCGTCGACGCCATCCGCGTAACGACCTTCGTGAACGTCGAATTCCAGGTGGATTTCATCCTCGAAATGGCGAAGTCGACCTTCCAGCCGATCAACGAATTCTCCACCGACCTCCGTTCGTCCGTACAGGGTGCGGGAAAAACCATCGGACTCCCGAACAAGATCGACCTCAAGGACACCGTTCCGCAGGGCGACATGCGCGTCGACGTGAAGGGACCGCAGGGAATGGCCGTACCGGACATTAACAAGATGACGACCGCGCAGCGCAAGGCGCTCATGACCAACTTCGCCTGGACCATCGCGCTCTCGTTCAAGGAATTCGTCGCCTACCTCGACCGTGAAAAGGGCAACGAAGTCACGCTCGCCGAATTCAAGTCGCTCATCGCTTCCGAAGCCGGAAAACTCGCCGGATCGGACGAAAAGCTCGTCGCGCAGATCGCCGACGTGCTCGCCCGCGCCTCGAGCTACGACGCTTCCGGAGAACAGAAACTCATCGATTCGCTCCTCGCCGACAACGCCGAGAAGTTCGGAATCGTGAAGGACTCCATCCGCGCCGAAATCGAAGAAACCAAGGCGATGAAGTCGAAGATCGAAGAATACGACCGCGCGAAGAAGAACGGCAAGACCGCCGACCTCCTCTCCGCTCTTGGAAAATCTTCGAACGGAATCACCCTCGCCGCCGCCGTAGCGCCGGCAGGCGTCGACTTCGCCGAGCGCGGAAAAGCGCTCGAGAAGTTCGAAGACAAGGCCGCCGACAAGATGTCCGACCTGTATTTCGGCAAGCGCGACTCCGAGACCGCCGACCTCAAGGCGATGGGCGACAATATCGTGAACCGCGTGGAGTCGATGACTTCCGAAGCGCTGAAAAAGGAAAAGGCGCTCGCTTCCACCACGCCGAACCCGTTCCCGCTCCTCGGCGGAATCGACACCGACGCGAACGCCGGCACGCTCGAAAACGGACAGGCGTTCCGCTTCGACGCGGACGAAGAGAAGGCAAACCTCGCCGCGGACGCTTCGGCCGAAGCGTCGCAGGCGATGAACCTCCAGTTCGTCTACCAGGGCATCTACGTGAAGGACGAAGGCAAGCAGTCCCGTCTCTTCGACTACACCGAAGAACTCCGGGGCGGCGAAGAAGCCATGCTCATCGACACCAACAAGGCCGGAACCGGAAACGAAGACGTCGTCTACGCGATGGGTTCGAGCCTCTATGTCAAGCACAACCTCAAGACCAAGCCGACAGTCCATTCGACCGACTCGGTCAAAACGTACGACCTCTCGGACCTCATGGCGAACTCCAAAGATCCGAGCGCCCCGAACTACTTCAAGGAAGGGTTCGTATCGTCCAACCAGATTAATTTCAGCTTCTCTCCCGCCAAGGCGACCGACCGCAAGTTCCGCCTCGAATTCTACGACTACGTCGACCGCTTCGACCGCATCGTCCGGGGCGAAGACGGCCCGACCACGCCGAAACGCGCGGTAGACCTCCTGACCGACATGCGCGACGATACCGTCGTCGACGCTTCCGGCACCGGCGTCATCGTCCGCAAGAGCGCCGTCTGGTTCGATTCCGCTTCCGGAGAGGGCGAAGTCACCTACCCCGCGTACCGCGTCCTCACTGAAGGCGACACCATCGGCGTCGCGTCGAACCGCACCGTCTACACCGACGGCGGCGGGGCGAAAATCCGGTACGCGGTCACCGGTCAGGAACTTTCCGCAGGTTCGGTAAGCGAACTCCCGAAGAACGGCAACATCGAATTCCTCGCGACCGGCCAATTCAAGGTCGAAAGCGGAAACGTCTACCTCTTCGAAGCGAGTGCCACGACTTCCGCCATGGAACTCTCCAAGCTCCGCGGCCTCCCCTCGCTCCCGGAAACCCGCGTGACTCTCGCGAAACCGGCGTCGAAGATCACGATGGCGTACCACGACGGTTCGACCTTCGATTTGCGCGGTCCGGCGGACTATTCCACCTACGACCTCGGAGCCGTATCGCCGACCTATTCGGTGTCGCTCTCGCAGTCCAACGACTGGTACTATTCCAAGCTCTACGCCTTCACGGGCGAAGAAGTGGGCGCGCAGGCGAACCTCACGCTCCTCTCGCCCCAGATCCAGGCCGACAAGGAAGGCCCGCTCGTGGAATTCCCCACCAACTACCGCATTCCGGTATACGTGAAGGAAACCCTCAACCTCAAGAAGTACGTCAGCGACGTTTCGGGCGTTTCGGACTTCTCCGTGGACGTCGACCCGAGCGTCGACCGCGACGGCGACAAAATCACCGACAACGACCGCGACAGCGATTCCGCTTCCACCGGCTCGGGCATCGTGAAGGGCGCCGATTGGAGCGAATTGAACGTCTGACCGTTCAACGCCCCGGCTACGTTCAAGGTCCGCCTCACGGCCGCCGATACCAACGGCAACAAGACGTTCCGCGACGTGACCGTCACCGCGTTCGTACCGACCCCGTCGATTTCGGTCGCGTCCACCGCGCAGGCGAACGGCTCCATCGACGTCCGCGTGGCGAACGAACCGATCGACTTCTTCCGCTTCCGCGCCGGAAAACTCTCGAGGCTCTCCGGTTCGGGCGAAACCCGCACCGACGCCTCCGGAAATTTCGTCCGCTCATTCTCAGGCAGCGAAGGCGTGGCGCTTACCCAATCGGGCAGGACGATCGCTTCCGTCAACGAAAGGACCGGCAAAATCGACGTGAAAGATTCGAATTATTCGCTCTCGGTATCCGCGTCGAATTCGAACGAACCGATGACCGTGAAACTCTCCGACAAATCGGGAAATCCCGTCTATTGGGAATCGTTCGCGCTTCCGACGACCACCAAGATCGAAAAAACCGAACAGTTCTCGAGCGTCGCCGAAACCGGCGTGTTCGCCAAGATGGGCGACGGGACCGACTTCGTCCGCAACGCGTCGGACGCGGTGTCGCTCCCGGGCGGCGCGTTCCTCGTGAACGAAAACCGCAAGCCGTTCGCCGGCATCGGCCGCGACGGCAACGTCTACCTTCTCGAGTCGGGATACTCGCTTTCCTACAAGAACGAAGGGGACTACCCGGTCGTCGTCGTCAAGAATTCCTTCGGGGTCGTCGTATCGGAAATCCTCTTCCATAGCGACGCCGAATACGTAATCAAATAGCATGTTCCTTCTCGTCGACACCATCAGCCAACCGGCGGCCTTCGTCTTCTTCGACGCGGGCCGCAAGGTCGCGCTCACCGAACGCGAAGACATGGCGGGAAAAGAATTCGAACGCTTCCTCGCCCGCGTGACCGAAAGCTCGGCGAAGCTCGGCATCGAGCCGAAAGACCTCGAAGGCGTCGTCTGCGTACGCGGACCCGCGGGATTCACGGGCATCCGCGTCGTTACGCTGACCCTCGGAACCCTCGCGTTCGCCTCGGGCGTTCCGCTCTTCGAAATCGACTACGCGGAACTCCAGGAAGCCGCCGGATGGAAGGGCGGCGTCGTCCTTCGGGCGAACCGCGACGAAGTCGCGTTCTCCCCTGCTCCGGGCGCCGGGTTCGCGGTCGTGAAGAAAACCGAAATCCCCGACGGACAATACCGCGGGGTCGCGCTCGATACCGATTTTGAAGACCGCGACGTTTCAGTAAAATCCGAAACGGATTACGCAGCGGCCGTGAAGTCGTTCGATTTGTCCCAACCGAAAAAGCGCGTCGAACCCTTCTACGTCAAAAAGCCCCATATCACGTAATACGGACTCCATGTCGGCACCTTCGAATTTTCCGCAACTCGACAACCTCCGCCCGGGAGAAGAAGTACAGATGGTCATGAAACGCCACTGGATCGTTTTGGTGCGCACGTTCGTGTACCTCGCCCTCCTCGTGAAGATTCCGCTCGTGCTCTTCATCTTCCGCGACGAAATCTCGAACGTCGTTCCGCTCGGATACCTCACGGTATTCACGGTAGTGTTTCTCATGATTTTCGCGCTGTTCATCTTCGTCGACTGGCTCTCCAACGAACTCGACTTCTTCGTATTCACCAACGAGCGCATCATCGGCGTCGAACAGATTTCTTTCCTCAACCGCGCGATTTCGGAATGCTCGATGGACCGCGTACAGGAAGTGAACGCGTTCTCCAAGGGATTGCTCGCCAACATCTTCAACTACGGGACCGTCGACATCCGCACCGCTTCGGAAGATTCGCGCTTCGAAATGCACGTCATCCCGTTTCCGGTAGAACGCGCCCGCGAAATCCTGAACATCGTGCAGGAATTCAAAAACACGCATCAGGGCGTGGCGGTTCCGGCGCCGGCTCCGAGCGCGCACGTATAGGCACGGAAGGCACTTCGGTTTGCGTTTCCGGTCGGAACCGCTAGAATCTGCGGATTTCTCCGAAGGGCGCACCCGACGGCAGAATCCGCTTTTCTTTTCTTTCACTCTCCAAAAATGTACGATCTCGTCATCATCGGTGCCGGCTCCGCGGGACTTCCGGCAGCCATGTACGCTTCGCGCTACGCGCTCCGCAATCTCGTCATCGGCGAAATGCCGGGCGGCGCGCTCGCCACCTCGCACCGCGTCGAAAACTGGCCGGGCACCCAGGCCGAAGGGGGAAAATCCATCATGGACCGCTTCGCCGAACACGCGACGGCGTCCGGTTCCGAAATCCTCACCGACCGCGTCGTTTCCGTAGAAGGCGCCAAGGGCGCGTTCACCGTGACCACCACGTCGGGCAAGAGCGTGGAAACCAAGTACGTGCTTCTCGCGACCGGCAACAAGTACCGCCACCTCGGCGCTCCGGGCGAAGCCGAGCTCCTCGGGTCGGGCGTTTCGTACTGCGCGACCTGCGACGGCAACTTCTTCAAGGGCCGCGAAGTGGTCGTAGTGGGCGGTGGCGACAGCGCGGCCGTAGAATCGCTCTACCTCGCCGAAATCTGTTCGAAGGTCACCATCCTCGTCCGCAAAGACGCGTTCAAGGCCGAAGACGTCTGGGTGAAGAAGATCGCCGAACACGCCAACATGGAAGTCCGCTTCAATAGCGAAGTCGCCGAAATCCGCGGGGATTTCATGGGAGTGAAAGACGTCCTCCTCAAAGACGGCACCGCCATCCCCTGCGAAGGGTTCTTCGTCGCCATCGGGTCCGATCCGGACGCTTCGCTCATCACCCCGCTCGGCGTCGCGACCGACGAGGAAGGATGCGTCATCGTCGACAAAACCCAGGCTACCAACGTTCCGGGCATCTACGCCGCCGGAGACGTCACCACCAATTCCAACAAGTTCAAACAGACCATCATGAGCGCCGCGGAAGGCTGCCTCGCCGCGCATTCGATCCACGAGGAAATCATGCGGTCGTAATACGAACATTGATTTCGCGTTAAGTCCCCCGTACAATGCGGGGGACTTTTCTTATACGCCCCCTTATGGAACGTTTCCGGATTAAAAAGCGCCTTTCGGCGTTCACCCTCGTCGAACTCATCGTCGTCGTCACGATTCTCGCCATCCTCGCGGCCATCGGATTTTTAGCGTTGTCGGGGTATTCGCAAGACGCCAAGGATTCCGCCCTCAAAGCGAACGTGCGGTCGGTACAAACGGCCATTTCCTCAGAATCGGTAGTCTCCGGCAATTCTCCGCGGTATTTCATAGTGCACGATTCCTGAGCTTCGCTCTCCGGCGCTTTCGCCTACTTGGACGGAAGTCCGACGGTTTTGACCGGCGGCAACTGGAACCAGGCGGGCACTAATTATTCCGCAGGAAATCCCGATTACCCGAAGCTCAAACTGAACCCCGAAAAATTCAAAGTCGGGTACCGCGGAATCGAAAACGCCACGGCCGCGTTCGATTCGAAATACCTCGTGGTAGGAGCGTTCGACGCGGCAGTGGCGAACGGGAACAAAACGCGCTCGGTATCGTATTTCCAGGTTGCCGGAATCTCCCCCGCTACCGGGGTGGCGGTAGTCACGGGAAATTTTCCCGCGACGCAATCCGGCGGATCCGTCGTCGGCCTCATTCGGGATTCGAAAATCTCCGGTTTCACCGGCGCGCTCGTGGACGGAGCGAATTCGTCCCTTCCAGTCGGATGTTCCGCCACCTCGAAAACCGTGAACGGACGGTCGTATTCGGTTCCGGCGATGACGAACGGCACTGCGGCCCCCGTGGCGTTCAATACCCCGGTAACGGGCGGAAACGTGGCGTATTCGCAGGACTTCTCCTGCTCGAACGGAACGGTCACGACCAGCGGCGCCGAAACCGGCGGTTCGACCGTCTGCCTTTCCGGCTATTCGCTCATCAGCGCGGCATGCGTGCCGGCGACTTGCCAGTCGATCAAGAACGCCTATCCGTCGAGCGCGGACGGAACCTACTCCATCGATCCGGACGGCATCGGAGCCGGCGCGGCGTTCAGCGCCCTCTGCGACATGACGACCGATGGCGGAGGCTGGACGCTCGTGAGCTACGCGGGGACCATCAGCGGAACCCCGAAAGCTACGGTCGGAGTATCGAACGGAACGTATGCCAAGCCGCTGTTCTTCGATTTCGGAACGTACGACGCCGGCGCGAAAACCACGAAAACCAGCTTCTCGAAGGTCCGCCAGTTCCGCCCGCTGTTCACCGAAACCACCGAATACCTCGCTCGGCGTACCGGAAACCCGAACAACATGGTGGTATTCCCCATGCCGGCCTCGACGTATTCGACCTGGTTCTGAAGGACCGTCGCGGAAGGCGACTTCACGATTCCGAACACCGCGTTCCTCCCGTATCTGAAAATGACCAATTCCGGCAACTCGGGATGGAAGACCGTGACGAACGACGTGTACTGGAGTTACGACGGCAGCTACGGAACCCCCGGCATCAACTGGAACGCTTCGGGCGGACCGTGAGTCGCGTTCTGATCGGCGGGGGCGAGCGACAATTCGGACAACACCGGCAACTACGCGACGTCCCTCGGCCATCGGTCGATCC
>JBAQKV010000103.1:0-2110 GCA_049301335.1 Patescibacteria group bacterium | reverse complement strand
CCCTATCGGCTTGCCACCACGATGGTCTGTCACTTCTCCCAAGCGAGTTTTTTGACTCATCGATCGATTCGCACCGCTTCGCGGTTGTCTTTCTGTTTGGCGGAATTGTTCTGTGCCGTCACCGAGTTCCGGATGTGCGGTTTGAGTTTGTCGTCCTTGCGGGTTTCGCTCGATACGGCATAGGCCAATACCCAGCTCTTGATGCCTTTGGCCGCCTCTTTGGGGTTGTTGTGCGCGGCTCAGAGATACTGGTAAAACGCGCCCATGGCCTTGGCGTCGCCTTTTGCCACGAGTTTCGAATACGCGTCCGCGAGGTCGTAGGTTTTCGATACCTTTTTGTTCTTCGGCCCTTTCGTCACGATGGTGGCCACGTCGAGGTCGCGGAGCATGATGGCGACGTTGTGCCATGCCAAGAGGTACGCCGCCGCGTGCTGGTCGGCGATGGGCATGGTCATGATGTCGCGGGTTTTGAGGTTCGCCCCGCGACAGAAACGGTCGTCGGCAATAGTGGCCCCGCCGTCTTTTCCGACGGACATCTTGGTGTGCTGGTACGGGCCGTAGGACACGTAGGGGTCCGCCAGTGCCGGAACGAGCCCGAAATACTCTTCGCCAGCCGACGAGAGCACCGTGTCGAGCATCTTCAGATTGAACGCGCCGTTCTTCGAATCCATGAGTTCGGTCAATCCGATGCCGATAAGGTCGTTCGGCCCGATGGATTTGAGGAGCGTCTTCCCGAGCTTGCCTTTTTTAGAAGAGGGATCTATGCCGTATTTGCGCAGGCCTTCGTCGAAATCCGCGCTCTTCCGTACGGATTCTATCGCGGAGCGCACTTCGGTTTCGTACGCCACCCGGGAGGAGGGTTCGAGTTTCGTCCGACCTTCGACGATGGGGCGTACCCGGGCGTCATAGAATTTCTGGATGTCGGGATTCGTCTTCCCGTATTTGGCGATTTTTTCCTCCCACATTTCCTTGAGATTGCGGGCGAACTTCACTTCGGCGGCCCCTTTGAGTCGGATGGCGTCGGGCTCCATTTTTGCCAACTTCGCGCAGAACGGGCTTTTAGCCGATTCCGACGCGGGCATCGCGCGGCATTTCGAGAACAGGGCCTCGTCTTTGTCGGAATAGAACGTGCCGTGAGTCTTGAGGATTTCCCCACCGTTTCAAAACAGCATCTTGCGCACCGTTCCGGTACGTCCGATTTTTGGGACGGCGTCTCAAAGGGGGGAGAGGTCGATTTTGACGGCCGTCGTTTTTTCGCCTTCCATCGAACGTTTCAGATCGTCGGTTTTCTTTTTGGTTTCGGCTTTCTCGCAAACGCCCATGGCCTTGCATTTTACGAGCGCCACCAAATGCCCGACGGTGCTTTCGTTGGGCGTTTCCTTCGATTCGGGCGCGCTTTTCGGGACGCGTTTCTCGGGCGATTCCTGGCGTTTATCGGACATGGGCCCATTGTACCGCATTTTGGCGTTTCGGGCAAAAGACGGACCGGTCGCGATATTCGTTGATTGAAAAACGGTTTCGGATATCCTCGATTCCGTTTACAGCCTTTCGCCGACAACATGCGCCTCATTACCGATTCTGCCGAACTCGCTTTCGTCGAAAAGTGCTATTCCCGTGCCGTGGGGGTCGCCAAACGCGCGACCTGCGGCCGTTCGAAGTGCGGTTCGGTCATCGCGAAAGGCGGCGAAATCATCGGCGAAGGATTCAATTCGCCGGCATGAGGGCTCGAATCGCGCCGCCGCTGCGCTTGCGCCAAGTCCGAACTCGATTCGAAAGTGACCGACAAAACCTGCTGCGTCCATGCGGAACAGCGCGCCATAATGGACGCGCTCGCGAGGAATCCCGACAAGATCGCCGGTTCGACGCTGTATTTCATCCGACTGGATTCCGAAGGGAATCCCAAGCCTTCCGGCGAACCGTATTGCACCGTCTGCTCGAAAATGTCGCTCGATTCGGGCGTATCCGAATTCGTACTCTGGAAACCCGAAGGCTACGTAGCTTACGGTACTGAAGAATACGACGCCGTTTCGTACGCGTACCGTTCGTAACCGGAACGAAAAAACCCCCCGTCGTGGACGGGGGGTTTCGTTTGTTTCCGGCTCCTTTATTT
>JBAQKV010000102.1:0-4908 GCA_049301335.1 Patescibacteria group bacterium | reverse complement strand
GTCCGCGCCACTTTAGCTCAGCTGGTAGAGCAACGGCCTTGTAATCCGTAGGTCGTCGGTTCGAATCCGACAAGTGGCTCCAGCTATGTTGTTTTTTGCTTTTGGGTCGGTTCCAGAGCGGTCAAATGGGGAGGACTGTAAATCCTTTGTCTACGACTTCGTAGGTTCGAATCCTACCCGGCCCACCATTTTCAAAATCAACAACGAGCAGCCGCTGCCGTCCGCCGGGATGGTGGAATGGTAGACACGACGGTCTTAGAAGCCGTTGCCTTCGGGCGTGAGGGTTCAAGTCCCTCTTCCGGCACCAATTGAAGTACGAGCCCCAATGGACTTGAACGCGAGGCATCCGCCAAAGGCGGATAGGAAGCCAATGATTTGGCTTCCGGCCGAGAGCGTCCTGAGCGCGCAGCGCGAAGGAAAAGCCCCTCTTCCGGCACCAATCAATCACAGTACGTATCGGGCGAATGCCCCTGCGGAGCGCGCACCGTATGAAGCGGGCGCATATTCTTATCCCACTCCTCCCTATGAAGTCGAAAATCCACCCCGCCTTCAACGAAGTGAACGTTATCTGCTCCTGCGGAAACACCTTCGCCACCAAGAGCGCCCTTCACGACGAAATCAAGGTTGAATCCTGCAACAAGTGCCACCCGTTCTACACCGGTGAAAAGCGCATCCTCAAGACCTCCTCGGTCGACAAGTTCTACGCTCGCCAGCAGAAGACCGCTTCCATCAAGAAATAATCCAAAAAAATCCCCGTCCGAAACGACGGGGATTTTTTTGTCGGCAAACGGGATGCGGACGGGTTATGACTTCAAAAGGAAGAAATTGAAGAGCGAATAGCTCGCCACGATAAGCAGGAGCCCAATGAAAATGTACTTGATGGTCCCCTTGGCCTTCTTAAGCTTTTCGTCATCGCCGCCGGAAGTGAGCACGAGCCAGCCCGCGTAGATGATGAGCAGTACCGTGACGATCCCGAGGAAGCCGTTGACATAATTGACGACCTTGGTCATGACGGTGATGGCGCCGCTCAAATTGGGGTCTTCGAGCTTGCACACGCCGAAGATGAGCGTGTTCTCGCATTTCACGCTTCCGTAAATGCTCGTGACGATCGCTTTCGGGATCTTGATGAGCATGAACCCGGCGATACCGGTGAGAATCGAACGTTTGGCCTGTTTCGCCTTGTCTTCGTCGCCGCCGGCGGTGACGAGCTTGAAGAACGCGAGGAAAGCGATGAACAGGAAGGCGAAACTCGCGAGGAGCTCCATGAGCGTGACGAACGGGTACACTATGCGGTCCAGGAAGACGTCCGCCGTACGCCCGGTGATGTTCTTGTCGTAGAGCGTGGTGACGAACACGAACGCGCTCTGCATGACGACGATGCCGATGGTCGTTCCGAAGATGGACGATTTCCATTTCTTGGCGTCGTCTTCGCCGCCCTTCGAGAAGAGGAGACGGAGAACGGAAATGACCAAGTAGATGATGGCGATTGCCATGAAGAGGTTCTTCACGTCCCGGGCGATGGAGATGAGGCCGTTGTACGCGCCCCTTTCGCCGGTATTGGAAGCCGTGAAGAAGTATCCGGAAAACGGCGAAGCGAATTCGTCGAGGTAGGCGTTCTTGTTGTTTCCGGATTTGGGAGTCGCGCGCGCGTCGAGTTCGCTCGACGACGACCCCACTTTGATGATGTCGGAGAGTTCGAACGCGCTCGCTACGGGAAGGAACGACGAGAACGAGAGGGCGGTCGCCAGGAAGACGGCGAATTTCGAGAAGGCTTTGGAGGCGGCGGACATTTCGAAACGTTGAGAAAATGGGCGTTTGGCGCATTATATCGAGTCGTCCCCGGATTTCCAATCCGTTCGGAAAGCCCTCGGAACCGC
Organism: Patescibacteria group bacterium; assembly: GCA_049301335.1. Lineage (GTDB taxonomy): Bacteria > Patescibacteriota > Gracilibacteria > BD1-5 > UBA2023 > JANJWP01. Next base: position 3,031 of record JBAQKV010000102.1, on the reverse strand, counting down.
ATGAAAAATCCCACCCCGGAGAACGGGACGGGATTTTTCGGAAAAGCGGCTATCGCTGCATGATGCCGAGACGGGCTTCGATTTCCATGTCGACGTATTCTTTCTTACGTCCGTACATCTTGCGAGAGTATTCCTTGATGATCTTCGCGCGTTCGGCGTCTTTGTAGGTATTGTCCCAGATGGTCTTCAGGTCGAACGGACGGGTGGTCGCGTTGTCGATGTTGAGCTTGCAGTACGTGGTGAAGTTCGCGATACCGATGATGTCCTGCTGCGAGAGGAGCGGAGCGTATTCCTTCTCGAGGTATTCCGCGTCTTCCGCGCCGACTTTGAACGACATGATGGTACCCGCGTTGCCGAAGACCGCATCCTTGATGGACGGTTTTCCGTCCTTGGATTTGGATCCTCCGATCTGCGCGATGAACTGGTGCGCCATGATGAGCGCCAAATGGTATTTGCGGGCTTCCGAGAGGATTTCGCCGAACGTGTCGGTCGCGAAGTTCTGGAATTCGTCGACGTAGAGGTAGAAGTCCTTACGGAGATCTTCCGGAGTATCGGCGCGGCTCATCGCCGCCATGTTGATCTTCGAGACGAAGATGAGACCGAGAAGCTGGGCGTTGAGGTCTCCGATCATACCCTTGGAGAGGTTGACCATGAGGACCTTCTGGTCGTCCATGACGCGGCGGAGGTTGAACGCCGATTTCGGCTGGCCGATGATGTTACGGATGGTGGTGTTCGTAATGAACGGACCGAACTTCGAGGAGAAGTACGGGATCATCTCCTGCTTTTCACGATCGCCGGTGGAGGCGTATTCATGGTCCCAGAAGGCCTTTACGACCGGGTTCTTGACCTTGGACACCTTGTACTTCATGAACGCGTCGTCGACGAAGAGGCGCGGAACGTCGATAAGGGTTCCTCCCTCGTCTTCGTCGTCCATGAGCGTGAGGCAGCCGTTGCGGAAGTAGTGCTGGATGCGCGGACCGAAGACTTCTTCATTGAAGATCTTGATGAATATGGAGGTCGCGTCGAGCGCGGCGCGGTCTTTTTCGACGGCGCGCATCGCCGGGTCGGTCGAAATGATTTCGAGCATGTTGAGACCCATCGGGCGCTCGTAGTCGGACGGATCGAACACGATCATGTCCTTGGCGCGCTCCTTCGGAGTGAAGGAGATGATGTCTTCGACGAGGTCGCCGTGCGGGTCGATGACGCAGAGTCCGTCGCCGTTCCAGAGGTCTTGGCGGGCGAGATAGCCGACGAATACGGATTTACCTCCACCGGACTTACCGATGATATAGTGGTGGCGGCCACGGTCCTTGCGCATGAAGTACACGGGCTTCTTCACGTTGCGGTATTCGTTCCATCCCATGAGGACGCCGTCCTTGTAGAGCGGGAATCCGGCGAGCGTGCGGTGCTGCTCCATCGATACCGGCGTTTTTCCGGTATCGGCGGGCTTGCCCTTGTTGTCGCCTTCGGTGGCTACCGGTACGACGGTTCCGTCGACGAGGAAGAAGTTCTTGTTCTCGTCGCGCTTGAAATTGAGGTTCTTGTCGACCGCGAGGAGCGATCCGTCCTCGGTGAAGACGTTGCCCTTGGCATCGCGCTTGTAGTCCGAAAGGATGGTCGGTTGGGTCGGCTGCTTGAGGTTGTGCGGCGGGGAAAGCATCTTGTACTCCAGCCAGCGGATGATCGGCGAACGGTTGTAGTTGATGTCCGGGAAGTGGTAGAGCGTCGAAAGTTCGTCGGTGGAGAACGTCGAAGTACCCTGGAGGAATCCGAGGAGGCGGAAACGGAACGCGAAGTACCGAATCGGGACGAAGAGGAACGCGAAGAGGTCTTCGTACTGCGGATTGTCGAGCTTGTTGTTGTACTCGTCGGTGAAGATGTTCGTACCCCCGACCATCGTCTGGAGCGCGATTTCGGCGCTCTGCGGGGTATCGGAACCCACGAGGATGCGGATGGAAGTGAGGAACCCCGGCTGGCCCGCGGATTCACCCATGGCCTTATGCCCTTCCTGTTCGGCCTGGTTGAAGATGGTGTACGAGTCGCCCGAAGACGCGCCCGGAGCCATGGAATCGCCCCCCCGATCGTTATTGATGAGCGTGTTTACGAGCCAGTAGAGCGGAGAAAGGATCGACTGGATGAGAGTAAGCAGGAATCCCGCCTTCCCCTTGCTCTTGTATTTGCCCTTGGCGACGAGATTCGCGGCCTTCTTCGCCTTCTTGTTCCACCACGAAGAACGCGGCTTGGCGATGAACTGCATGACCGCCTTGTCGGTGCGCTTAAGGGTACCGAACGCGTTCGTGAAGGTCGAAAGCGGGTCGTCTTCGAAATTCTTGAACGCCTTGATCGGGTACACGTCGTCGTTGACCTTCGAGATGCTCGCGGCGCGGACGGTATAGCCGGCCGGCTTGATGTTGGGATATTCTTCCGGCTTGATGACCTTCACTTCGGCGTCCGGATAGTTCGAGGTGACCTGCTGGGCGATGAAATTGGCGACGTTGGCGTACGCGACGACGTAGAAAGAAATCTGCCCCTCGTCGTACACGAGCTCGAGGGAGACTTTCATGTGGTCGAACACGGTGTCGAGAAGCCAGTCCTTGAAGGTAATGTCGCCGATCTTGTGCACCGATTTGAAAAAGACGGCCATGATGCCCACTTTTTCCTTGAAGTCCTTCTTGGTTTCGCGTTCCTTATCGAGCTTTGAGTCGGCGCGCGGCAACGTCACGCGCATATAGACGAGTCGGCGCGCGCAGTAGATTTCGTACATGACCCTGACGATCTTCACGAGAAGGAAGAACAGTACGACGAGGAGTACGAAGTTCCATACGAAAGCCCCGGCAGTCTGGAGCATGTCCGTGAAAGAACCGCTTTCGGCCTGGGCCGACGCGGTTTTCGTAGGGGAAGAAACTCCTGTTTTTCCCGCACCTGCGATGGCGGCATGGGCTACGGGAAGGAAGTATCCCATCAGGGATTCGAAGATTTCGGACATACCGCTCCTTTGAAATTACGGATTTGAGAAAAGAGTACCACATTC
>JBAQKV010000101.1:0-5984 GCA_049301335.1 Patescibacteria group bacterium | reverse complement strand
ACTCTACGTTTCAAATGCGGTATCGCGTCGGTATCAGGTTGAATTTCCCATAAAAACGGGTATTCTTCCACGCGATGGAATTTTTCTTTACCTTCATACTAGAATGCTCAACGTTTCGAACAGGAAGGGCTTCACGCTCGTCGAGCTCCTCGTCGTAATCACCATTCTCGCGATCATATCCGTTGTCGCGTATACCAGCTTCGGCGGAGCGACCGACAAAGCCAAGAATTCTACCAAACTCCAACAGCTCGCGTCCATAGACGGCGCCCTCGGGCTTTTCTACCAAGAGAAATCGTACTATCCCATGCCGGCGGCGAAAAGCGCCTCCGAGTTCTGGGGATACGACAATTCGACCAACGCGCTTCTTACGAACGCCGTCACCGTCACTATGAACGGCGATTCTATCGCGTCCGTTTCCGGCGGCGCGGGAGGAGGAAAGGTCATCGCCGGCGACGCGGTCACCCAAATCGGCGCCAAGGGCGTTATGAACCAGGACGTCCTCGGTAAGCAGTACCTTTCGCAAGACCTCGCGGACCCGGCCGTCAAAGACGTGAAGGTGGGCGACGTCAGAACCATGAAAGACTACGGCATCGGACACTACGTATACGGCGTCTACGCGAAAAACAACACCGACTGGACTTCGGCTTCGAAGAAGGGACAGGCGTACAACCTCGCCGCGACCATCGTCGACGACCAAAAAGGCGAAATCGCCAAGGTCACCGGAAACTTCGATTCCAAATTCAATAACTGCGTTACTTGCCCGTCGTCCCTCATCGGACCGGGAGGCGTGACCGGCAGCGGAGGCATAGTCGACGGAGACGTCGCCAAGGTGTACCCGATTTCGTTCTAATTCCATTCCACGAACCGACCAATGACTTACGACCCCGTAACCGGCTTCGCGCCGAAAAAGACGAAGCGCGCCACGCTCATCCCCACCGTCATCGACAAGACCCCGTCGGGAGAACGCGTCTACGACATCTACTCCCGCCTTCTCGAAGACCGCATCATCTTCCTTGGCGACGCCATCGACTCGATGGTGGCCAACACCGTCGTCGCCCAGCTCCTCTTTTTGGAAAAGGTCGACCCGAAGGCCCCCATCACCATGTACGTCAACTCCCCGGGAGGGCACGTGAGCGCCGGGCTCGCCATCTACGACACGATGCAGCACATCAAGCCGGAAGTTTCCACCGTCTGCGTAGGCCTCGCGGCTTCCATGGGTGCGGTCATTCTCGCCGGCGGGGCCAAGGGCAAACGCTACTCGCTCCCCCACTCCGAAATCATGATCCACCAGCCCTTGGGCGGTGCCGAAGGCCAGGCGAAAGACATCAAGATTGCCGCCGAGAACATCATCAAGACCGGAAGCGTCCTCTACGAAATTCTCGCGAAGCACACCGGAAAACCGGTGAGCCAAGTGGAAATCGACTGCGACCGCGACAACTTCATGTCGCCGGAAGACGCCCTCGCGTACGGACTCATCGACAAGATCATCAAGAACCGATAATCCGGTTCGAAACCAACCCCGCAAGCATGAAGCGCAAAAGCCCCCTCGTCTTCGTATCCACGTTTTCGATGGGGCTTTTCGCTGACTTCGCCACCAAGAGGTACGCGGAAACCGAATTCGTAGGAAAGAAGGTCGAAATCCTCGGGGATTGGCTCGTCTTGAGATTCCAAAGCAATCCCTGAATCGCGTTCTCGGCGCCCGTCACCTGACTGCCGCTCAAGATACTCACGCTCGCGCTCATCGCCTACGTGGCGTATTTCTACGCGAAGGAAGAGAAATTCCGCTGAACGGCCGTGATCGACGCGGCGTACGCGGCCTTTCTCGCCTGAGCCGTAGGAAACGGCATCGACCGTATCTGGATGGGAAAAGTCACGGATTTCATAGACTTGAAATATTTTGCGAATTTCAACGTAGCCGATATCATTATCACCGTATCCGCCGCGTTTCTCGTGGCTTTCCATTTCTTCCATGAACGCAAACCCCGAATACGGAAATAACGTCGCGCAACCGACCGCGCACCAAGAAGTCCACAACGAAGACGCCCTGACCCCGGAAGACCTTCTCGGTCCCCCGAAAATCGACTTCCTCTCCGTCGGGCTCTCCACTATCGGAAACCTCGTATCGGGCTTCGTGGGAGGTCTCGTCATTTTCGTGGCGACGCTCCTTTTCCTTCGTGCCGCCAAAATCGCGTCTCCGGGGATTTTTCCGTACGTGCTCGCGCTCGTGGGATTCTTCGCCATCATGATTTCGACCTACCTGTCGCTTTTCATGAACTCGCTGGTTTTTCCCAATAAGTACAAGGAAGGCCTCGCGACCTTCGGACAGACGTTCGCGTTCTCGATCCTCCTCTTCATCCTCGTCGTACCGCTCTACGTGTACATGAACTCGGTCAATATCGACCGCATCATCTTCGTGTTCGTACTGCACGTGCTTCTGAACTCGCTCGGCGTCCTGCTCATTTCGGAAATCCTTTCCAACTACCGCTACGCCGCGCTCGCGGTGTATTCCGGTTTCGCGGGATTCTTCATGGCGACGGCCGCTTCCGTAGTGTTCTTCATGAACTTCAGCGAGTCCGACTCGATGATCTATTCGCTCGTGGGCGTCATCGTCGTAGTCAACGTGCTCATGACGTTCTTCCGCCTGCTTACCGAACTCGCGTACTACAAGTTCTACAAGCTCACCGGCCTCGATCCCCTGGGCGACATCTACGCCCGCATCGAACGCGACGAGAACGAAATCCTCGCCCGGGCCGAACAGGACCTCGTGAAATTCCAATAAGCAACCCGTTTCCCAACCATCCGACCCATGCTCCAGAACGCCGCACGCAAGGTTCTTACCACCTACCTCTCCGAAGGACGCATCCCCGCTTTGAGCGAAATCGGCATCGGCGAGAGCGAATACGCGCGCTCGAAAGACCCGGTTTTCGTGACGCTCTACAAAGACGGCAAGGTCGTCGCGTCGAGCGGACGCATCCATACGAAAAACGAGAACACCGCGAAGGAAATGGTGGAAAACGCGCTCCTTTGCCTGAAAGATTCCCGTTTGTCCGGTCTCGTAGGAACCGCCGCCGACCTCCAGAACGTCCGCATCCGCGTAGACGTGCTTCCGGCGTCCAAACGCCGCGTTCTCGCCAACATCTCCGCCCTCGATACTAAAAAAGAAGGCGTCATCTTCCTCGCGCAAGGCCTCGGCAAGCTCTCGGTCGTCCTTCCGAACGTCGCGAACCTCACCGACAAGGCGGAAGACCTCCTCTCCATCGCCATCCAAAAAACCGGGCTCGACCCCAAATCCCTGAAAGAAGGCGACTACGTCGTCTACGGCATCCAGACGGAAGCGATGAGCGATTTCTAAGGAAATCCCGAACAGCGCATGCCCATCTTCGAACTGAGCCTCTTCGGTATCCGAATCGCCCCCACGTACTACGGAACCGCGTACGCGGTGGGGTTCCTTTTGGGATATCTCATCCTCAAGAAACGGGCGGTCGTCCCATTGGGAAAACTCGACGACCTCCTGCTTTACGTATTTTTAGGCGTATTCCTCTGAGGCAGGCTCGGATACGTGCTCTTTTACGACCCGTCGTACTACCTCGCGCACCCGCTCGAAATCCCGCAGACCTGGAAGGGCGGGATGAGTTTCCACGGAGGCGTGATCGGCGTGATCGTCGCCATGTGGACGTACGCGAAACGAATGAAAGAGCCATTCCTCACCACTGCGGACGAAGTCACGCTCATATTGCCCATCGGCATCATGCTCTGACGTCTCGCCAACTACGTGAACGGCGAACTCTACGGCTTCGCGCCGTACGCGTGACCCTTCGCCATGAACGTGGAAGGAACCCCGCACTTCCCCTCCCCGCTCCTTGAGGCCGCGCTCGAATGACCGGCGCTGTTCGCCCTACTCTGGTACGTTGCCGGCCGGAAGCCGAATCCGGGAATCGTGGCGACGGCATTCCTCTGAGGATACGCCGCGTTCCGAATCTTCGCCGAATTCTTCCGCACGCCGGACGTCCAAATAGGATACCTCTACGGATTCGTGACCATGTGACAGGCGCTGTCATCGGTCATGCTCGTCACGGCGGTCGCCCTCTACTTCACCTTCAGAACCCATGCTTCGGAAAAACTTCAATAATCCCCTTCTGGTCGCCGGAGCCGTCTGAACGGTCCTTGCGGTCGCAAAACCGGATCTCGCGGCCTACGGCGTAGGAACCGTCACGCTCGCGTACCCGCTTCCGGATATCTTGGCGAGCCTGATCATCGGTCCGCTCATCCACTACGGTTTTTTTCATTTCCTCAGCAACGCGTTCCTTCTCCTGTACTTCGGGAAACCGATCGAAGAGGCTATCGGCATGAAGCGGTACGTCGGATTCTTCGCCTTCGTCACAATCGTATCGAGCGCGCTCCTTCTCGCTTTCGAAACGCACCGCGCCGTAGTGGGCCTCGACTCGTTCGCCATGGCCGTGTGTGCCTACACCATCGTCAAAATGCACCAGGCGAAGCATCCGGAAATCGGCGGAGGATACTTGTTCATGCTGATTTTCGTCGGATTGGATTACGCCAACGGATACGGAATCATGGCGAACGCCGCAGGAATATTGTCGGGATTGGCATTCGTTACGTCAGAGAGGCTTTTGACAAAGTCGAAATAGTCGTTATACATTCCTCATAACCCTTATCGGACTTATGAGGAATTTTTTTGAAACGGCCCGTATCGTAGCTTTTGCCGCTCCGCTCGCCATTGGGGCTGCGCCGTCTTCGGCAAACGAATTCGCCGGAACTCTCGGAACCGGAATCGCGGACATGGTCATCGATTCGACGAAGGACAGGACCGAAAAGGCCGTATCCGGGACTTCCGCGAAAGCCCATGGGAAAAAAGCGGCGGACGAACAGGATTTCCGCTCGGAAGTCCGGTATTATCTCGAACGCGAAAAGTGCTACGTAGTCGCGAACGCGCCGAAGAACGCGCCTACTTGGCTCGCCGCCATCGGCAAGTTCGACGCGATCAACGAACGCGCGCCGGAGAACTACGGAAAGAAAACCGCCGATGCCATCGAGAAAGCCAAAGACCGCCTCGAAGCCGAACGGCAGAAGGCTCGCGTACCGTTTGGAAAGATCATGGACGACGGACGTCGCATGAACGACAAAGAACGCAAATGCCTCGCCGGAGGGGATAAGATCAAGAGCTAAACCCCGACTTCGAGCACCAAAAACCCCTCCGATTTTCGGAGGGGTTTTCATTTTAGGAAGTCCGAGGTTACGACCGCATGACTTCCTTCCAGAATTCGGGGCTCGAAATCTTCGACCACGCGTCGCGGATGGAGGCCTTGAGATTTTCGTAGTCCTCGTCGGTGAAATCCACTTCGACGCTTTTGTAGTCGCCGTCTTTGCCTTCGACGAATTCGAGCATGAGCGAGGTCGTGCGGTACTTGCCGGAAAGGCTCGGATCGAGTTCGAAAAGGAGCTTGTAGAAGAGGAGTTGGCGGAAGTATTTGCCGTCGCCGTTCGCAGTGAGGCCTTTGACTTCGTTCAGCGACTTCGCACGTCCCGTCTTGTAGTCGACGAGGCGGACTTCGTCGGCACCCGAGGACAAAAGCTCGATCTTGTCGATCTTTCCCGTCAGCGGGATTCCTTCGAAAACGATGTTGCGCGGGTAGAAGTTGTATTCGAGTTCGAGCGGCATTTCGAGCTTTCCGGCATGGATGGCGTACCATCCGCCCAATCCTTCCTTCCCCTTCTTCAGGAGTTTCTCACGCAGGTCGGGCGGTAAAACCTCTTGTTTGAGGGCTTTTTCGAAATCGGCGAGGAGTTGGTCGATTCCCGGTTCCTTTCCGTCTTTCTTCCAAGAAAGGTAGAAGAGCTCGAGGGCGCGGTGGTAGGTTTTTCCGAACACCGTATATTCGTTGTCTTCAAACGGATACTTGAAGATCGAGTCGCGGAGGAAGAGTTTTGGGTCTTCGAGGAACTTGGAAAGGTCGGAAGGCGAAAGG
>JBAQKV010000100.1:0-2081 GCA_049301335.1 Patescibacteria group bacterium | reverse complement strand
TATCCAAAGACCAGCGCCGCGTCGCGAAAACGGTCAACTTCGGGGTCATCTACGGAATCACCGGGTTCTGACTCTCGAAGACCGTAGGAACGAGCCCCGGAGAAGCGACCGGGTACATCGAAGCCTTTTTCGCCCGATATTCCGGAGTTCGGGCGTATTACGACGCGATGCTCGAAAAAGCGAGGACGACCGGATACGTGGAAACCGCCCTCGGGCGCAAACGCTTCATCAAGGGTCTGGGCGACGCGAACCAGAATATCAGGAAGGGCGCCGAGCGCGAAGCGACCAACATGCCGGTACAGGGTACCGCCGCCGACGTGGTAAAGCGCGCCATGGTCACCGTTGCCGATGACATAAAAAATGCGGGGCTCGAAAGCCGGCTCATAATGCAGGTGCACGACGAACTCGTTTTCGAAGGTCCGGAGTCAGAAATGGACACGCTCGAAACCCTCGTTCGGAGCGCGATGGAAAACGCCCTTCCCGGATGTCGGCTGCCCGTGGATCTCTGAATCGGAAAAAACTGGTCCGAAGCCAAATAATGAGTTGAATCGGAGCCCCTCTTCCGTAATATCCGGCGGTAATTTCCCCATCCACATGAGTTCCAGAACCGACAAAATTTGAGCCTACCTTTCCGCACGCGTCACCGAAGTCGCCCTCCAGCGTCTCCGAGACACCGGAAAAGACGAAAGATTCGGCATCGTATCGGTAGTTTCCGTACGTATTTCTCCCGATTTTTCATACGCGGACGTATTCGTGGATTCCATTTTCAACGCATCGGAACTCCCTAAAGCGCTCGCCCCGATCGCAGGAGGACTCCGTACCGAACTTTCCCGAAAAATAGGCCTCCACAAAGCCCCTATCATCCGATTCCGCACGAAGGCGGAATACAAGGACGAAGTAAGTCCGGAAACCAAGGTGCTCGAACTCCTCAATGAAATTTCTCGCGAAAATGCAGGAACTTAGGCGACTGAAACTCAAGATCGACGCGGCCTTCCGGTATTTCGAACGGAGGAATTTTCGAAAGAAAGTCCACGAAGAGAAATCCAAAAAGTACCTCGTCTCAAAATCGGCGCCCCGAAAATCGGCGCCCCTTTTCGAGTTCACCGGACGCTGACGTTTCCGCTTCGTTTCCACCATTTACACGAAGGTTCGAAACGAGGGCGATAAGATTAAGGTCGCTTCCGTAGCCATGGCGGTCGCGCTCGTTTGTCTTTCCGGCTACCTCGCATTCGGCTCCTCGTACTTCAGGATTTCGCCTTCCCACGTCATCATCGAGCGCGTGGATGCCGGAAGCGACGTGAACATCGCCTACAAATCCATAGAAGATTTCTACGGCGCGCCGATATTCCTCGTAAACTCGGACGACGTGTCGAACGCGATCATCGCGATGCAGAAAAACATCCGGAGCGCCAAGGTTACGAGGCTCTATCCCAACGGCCTCAAAATCGTCATATCCTCTTGGCCGCCGGAATTCGTCACGTATTTTCCGGAACTCGACCGTTACTACGGAGTTACCGGAAACGGCGTGCTCGTCTACAGCAAAACGAGGAATCCCGAGCTCAGCGAAATAAACATCATCGACCCCGACCTTACCGAAGCGGGCTTTCTCGACTACCGCGAAGGCGTGAGCGAAGAAGCGATGTCACGCATCATCGGACTGAGGCAAACCATCAAAGAAGCGCTTCCGGGAGTCACTATCGCCAAATTCGCGTTCTTCCGTCTCGAGCAGGAGGCCCACGTGTTTCTCGATTCCGGCGCGAGACTCGTGTTTTCGCTCGACGGTACCGAAAAACGGCAGCTCTCCACGTTGGTATTCTGGAACTCGCAAGAAGGCGGCATACTCGCAAAATGAGGCGTTTCGTACGTAGATCTCCGTGTACCCGCAAGAGTGTTCGTTTGCCGGGAAGAAGCGGTTTGTAAAAAGAATCTCGAACGCGTATATGGACAATACTACGCAAAATAGCGGCTCGCTCGCCGAGCTCCGCCCCGCGAAATTCCCATCCCCCGACGCGGATTTCTTTTCGGCGTTCCTGCCTGAAATCCTTTTCGCTCTCGTAGTATGAGCGGTTGCTGCCCTCGCG
>JBAQKV010000099.1:0-34347 GCA_049301335.1 Patescibacteria group bacterium | reverse complement strand
AATGGAAGGAGGTTTTCCGCAACGCGTTCCTTTCCGAAAAGAAGCGCAGCCCGCTCGATCGGCGTAAATGGGTCGTCCACCAAAGGTCGACCGCGTCGCTTTCCACCGTCGAGTTCAACGAATTCCTCGAGAAGATCCGGCTCGCGTCGCTGACGAAGCACGTCGGCCCCGTACTTCTCGAATACCCCGACGACCCGTTCTTCGCGGATCTCGTCAACAACCCACCGCCGGTATCGATCGGCGGTTTTTAAATCCAACCACAAAAACAGATGCGGAAACGCGAACGAATGACCTACGAAAGGGCGCTCGGGTGGGGCGGACTCGCCGCCGCCCTCATTTCCGCCACGTACCTCTCCTGGTCGTCGATGTGCCTCGGGCCGTCCGGAACGGAATACCTCATGACGGGCCAATCGGGCAATCCGATCGCCCGCACGTGCTCCATTTACGACTACTCCAGATTCTTCCCGTGATTCGAAAAGAAGACCGACTCACTGCGCGACGTCCGGCCGATTTTCGAGGCTTCGATCGGGCAACCGTAACCGCTCCCCTCTCGGGACGTCCGGTAAGGAAAACGCCGGAAATTCCCGGCGCTTCCGGTCCGGCGTCCACCGGAAATCCCCCGGGGGAGGGGAGTATCAAACCAAGACCAAAAACCATCCATTTTTTACCGACCCATGTCACAGCAAACCTACAAGATCGGACAGTTCGTGAAGTTCGTCGTATGACACGAACATGCCGGAAAAGTGTGCTCCGTAGAGACGGTGCACGACGATAAAACCATGAAGGTGAGGATTCTGAAAAACCAGGACTGAGCCGGTCGACTGTATTCCACCTACCCGGAATACGTCGAAGAGTTCATCATTCCGGCCACGGAGATCCTCGAGACTTCCGGAGAGACTCCCCCGCCTCCGGAGTGACCGGACGAACCGACGGCCGTAGAAACGGCCCGCTCCAACTGGCCGGCAATCGCCGGAGTCGCCGCTGTCGCGCTCCTGGCGGTCTTCGCCATCTACCGGCAAGCGATCGGGGCCGTACCGGTTCCCCCGTCGGCCGTCACGCTGCCGAACCCCGCGGCGCAATCTTCGACCGGCGCGGCGCAGCTCTTCATCGAACTCCAGACGTCGGAACTCAACCGGCTCAACGCCGAAGACGTCGCCGACCTCGCCGCCGTCAAGGAGGCGCGGGAGCGGATGGAAAACCGCAAATCGAAGAAGGAAGAGATCCTCCGCACCCTCACCCCGTACCGCTAGACCATGGAAAACAGGCTCCAGGAACTGCGGGACGAAAACCGCGACGCCGAATGCGCCAAGCGCACGTACTCGGGAATCCAGTATGTCGGCCGTGACACTTCGAAGCAGGTCGCCCAATGCGACGCCGTCATCGCGAAGAACGCCCCGGAGATCGAAAGGATCCTCGGGGATCTCGCGATGGAGGAAACCAACCGCGCGCAGCTCGCGCTCATCGCCGAGTACGCCGCCGAACGGAAGAAACCGCCCGAGGCCGTCGCCCTGGCGTGGATCGAACGGTACTCCGGAAAGTTCCGCCAGCTGTGGGACTCCGGAATCCGCGATCCGAAATCCATCTCCACGCACCTTTACCGTTTTTAGGCCCATGAGCGCAGTCCAAGAAGCTCTCGACCGGATGTCCGGAAAGCGGACGAAAAAGGAGACGGCGCAAAAGAAACGCCTTTCCCCGTGCCATGACAAGCCGCTAGTCCGCAGAAAGCTGTGAATCAAATGCTGGATATGTTCGCAATGCGGGATGGCCTGCGGCTCTTCCAAGTACGAACAACTCCAGATCGACATGAAGTAACTCCCCAAAACTCACCATTTCCCCCTTTATGAACTCCCTCAACAAGGTCCAGCTCATCGGCAATACCACCGCCAATCCCGAAGTACGCGAAACCCCGAACGGCCAGAAGGTCGCCACGTTCTCCGTCGCCACCTCCCGCGTCTGGAAAGACGCCGCCGGAGAGAAAAAAGAACAGACCGAATTCCACAACGTCGTGCTCTGGCGCGGTTTAGCCGAAGTCGCTGAAAAATACGTGACCAAGGGCCAGAAGGTCTATATCGAGGGCTACCTCCAGACCCGCTCTTGGGAAGCAGCCGACGACTCGAAGCGCTACCGAACCGAAATCGTCGCCGACAACCTCATCATGCTTTCCTCGAAGAAGGACGGCGGATCGAAGACCGAAGACGAGTTCCCACAGGACGACGCTCCGGAATTCGACCAGAAGCCCGCGGCGAAGAAGACGGCCGCGAAGAAGAAACCCGACCTCAGGAAGGACGACGAGATCCACATCGAAGACATCCCTTTCTAGCCAGCCCATGCCCAAGACCAAGCAATACGCCGTCCACTACACATTCACCGGTGCCGGCACGGTAATCGTCGAATGAGCGAACAAGGACGAGGCGGCCGCAAAGGCCAAGGAGAAAATCCCAGGAATGATGCCGAAATTCCGCCCCTATTCCGTGGTCGTGCACGGGTCGAGTACCGAAGTCCTCCAGGAGTGACGCCAGCGCGTCGACGAACGGCAGCACGGCCGATGGGGCGGAGAATTCGAGCCTTTCGACGGATCCACGCCCACCGTCGTCAAGTAACCGCCCACCCACTTCCCACCCATGCAAAAAACCAAGAAATACCACATCCCGTACAACTTCAGCGGATGCTGAGAGGTCGTCGTGGAAGCGACGAACAAGGACGGGGCGATCGAGGCGGCCGTAAAGCTCCTCACCGAAGCGAAGGACAGACTCCGCCCCCATATCATCCACACCTACAGCGGATCCGTGAAGATAGCCACGCCCGAACAGATCGAGCGCGGCCACGTCGTAGAGAGTTACCGGAAGACCTCGCAGAACGTCCAAGTTCCGTTCGGATCCCCGGAGCAAGTCACGCACGTCTATTAACCGTCCATTCACTACCCACCCATGGAAAAGGAACTCCTCCAGACGCCGAAAGCGATTTACGACCGGGCACGCTACCGGAGAAACGCCGAGAAGAACCGCGCACAAGGAAAAATCGCCACCGCACCGATCGGCCGAACGTTACTTCAGACACAGAAAGCCGTCTACGACCGCGCGGCCTACCAACGGAAAAAGGCAAGACTCCAGCTCAAAGAAAGGCCGAACCAAGTAGCCTTCACGCACGAACTCCAGAAGACTCCCGCCATTCCCCCGAGCGTCACGGTTCCCGACGCGGATCTCGACAAGCTCACCCGAAAGGAACTCAAGAAACTCGTGCTCGAATTCCGCCGCGGAATTCCCGCACCGACGTATGACCTTCAGAATGAGAAAGAAAGCTCATACTGACCGGGCGAACCGGTTCCCGAAAGAATGTACGCTATCAGATGATCGAGCGTCATCGACGTTTTGAAAGCCAGATCGGAACTCTCCGAAAAACTCCAGCTCGAACAGGAATGCGTCAAAGCAGCCGACGAGACCATCCGGAAAAAAGACTCTGAAATCACGCTACTCAAATCGGAGATCCAAACCGCGCGCCGGCAGCGCGACGACGCGAATACCCATTCGGGCATCGTCACGAAGAACCTTGAAGCGGCGAACGAACTCATCAAAGCGAACAACGATCGCGGCGTCGAGATCGACCGCATGATCGACGGCCTCAACATCGGCATGGGCGAACTCAACCGCCGGGCGATCCGCTGGAAGTTCGCGTTCCTTTCCGTGCTTTTCGTCGTAGCGCTCCCGTCGATCGCAACCGCCTCGGCAGCCGTCTACCTCCTCACGCACCGTTAGGCCATGCCGGAGATCCCTTACGAAGACGCGGAGGGCGAAGCGCTCACCTGGAGGCTCCGCGCTTGGATGGTCGACGAGTCGGCCGAATCCCCCGGAGTCCTCGAGTTTTCCCACATCGCCAACGAGACCGGAGTCGCCAGCAAGCAAGTCCAAATCCGCAAGAACAAACAGGGGATGCGCAAGGGCGTCCCGGACTACGTGTGCGTCATCCGGAGGGCGGACGGAACCCGTTCGCTCGTCTGGATCGAGTTGAAGCGGCAGAAGGACGGGAACGGAAAAACCCCGTCCGTCGTGAGCGCCGACCAGAAACGCTGGGTACGGATACTGAACACCGTCCCGAACGTCGCCGCGCATTTCGCCTACGGCCACGAGGAGGCTTGCGAGATCCTCGAGAAGTACATCAATTCAGAATCCCCGTAACCAATAGCGACCATGGACCTTTGCAAGTTCCACTACCCAGAACGGGAAGACATCCGCGAACCTACGGACGCCGACATTGAAAAAATGAACCGGAAACAGCGGCGCGAATACTTCCGGCCGGTCAAATCGTGCAACAAGAAGGCTTTTCCGCACGCGTCCATCCGTAGTTACATCGGATACGCCTGCACCGACCGGAAAGGAATCCGGAAGCCCGTGGGAGGTTTGTCGAGGGAGGCGCGGGAATACCTCATCCTGGCGTTCTACCTCACGGCCGCCGCCATCCTCGTTTACTTCGCGACCAGATAACCGAAACCACCGATGCGAGTCTCGAAACATACCGGGAAGATCCCGGAAGTCGTGCGCGACGAGATAGTTACGTCGTTCTACAGGTGAGAGCCGAAGACGTCGATCGCGAACCGCCTGACGGTAGGCCGCAGGACTGTAACGCGCATTTGCTCCGAACTTTTGAAAAAAGGAGGATAAGCCCTTGACTTCACGTTCCCACTTCCGGAGTATCGACCGTGCCACAACGAAAACCCGCCCAAGCCCTTCGGGGCCGGGGTTCCGCCGACCGAACGTACCGCCCGTTCGCCGGCAGGATCCCGGATCCGAAAATCCGGGGGTTAAAGCTTTGACCTGGAAGCCGGGAGGCTTGGGAAACCTCCCGACCTTTCCGAGAAATCACGCAGCGCGTTAGAGAAGCGGTCATCTTGTCGGTCTCATAATCCGGAGAACGCTGGTTCGAATCCAGCACGCGCGACCATGGGTCGACCTCAGCCGAAAGGCGACGCGCCCTCCATAACCGCAACCGGGGATGAAAAGCACCCGGACTCTTCTTCGGGAGAGTTCCGAAGACGTATGGCGGCGGGAACTACGCCCGTTCTGAACGAGGAAAGCTAGAAGCCCTCTCGTTACGCCTTCGGAACTCTCCTATGGAACGGCGAGAAGTAAAATTGCCAGTAGGCGAGAGCCGAAAACATCAAATCGTAAGCCGCATACTGGAGCAGTGAGAGGTCCCCTCCTAAAAACCGTAGCGGTTCAGTCCGACGATCGCGAACGAAATTCGCGGCTCTTCTTCGGGAGAGCATTGACTGAGTATGCAGACCGATGGCCGGGTTCCATCACCCGAGGTTCAAGCCCCAGTCAATGCCCTCCCATGGAGGACTCAACCAAGAATCGACCGTGAATCCAGGCGTAACTCCTGGAGCGAATAGCCCTCGGGTGCATCGCGCCAACCGCAACACCGGTCGAAGCTCTTCGGGAGAGTTACGGATTGTGCGTGAGCGGGTAACCCCGTGCGTTTGCTAGCACGAACAATCCGGAACCCTCCCATGGAGGCGGAACGAGCTATTGCGAAGATTATGAGTCACGAAGTTCCGAAACACCGAGGTTCGCGCCTCGGTTCCAACCCTCCGCACCGCCTGCGCTATTGGCGGGGACCCGCCTCCGGCGGAGCGTTGGAATTGAAGCGCGAGTATCCATCCCAAACCAAATGCCCGCAGGCCGCCCTTTGAAATTCCAGGACGTCGAAGAACTCACGAAAAGGATCGATGAGTATTTCGACTGGTGCGACGGCCACGTGGTAACGAAGGTAAACAAGCTTTACGAGCACCAGTACAAAGCATGGCTCGAACGGGAAAAGCTTTGCTTTGACGAGGAGGACAAGGAGAAATGGAAGCGTGACGAACCTGAGAAGGAAACCGTTCGCCTGGAGTACGAAAGGCCGACGATTACGGGTCTCGCCCTATTCCTCGGATGCGACGTCGACACGATCAAAAGCTACAGCGAGAAGGACGAATTTCTCCGACCGATAAAAGAGGCTTACCTCCGCGTCGAGAATTCCTACGAGAAACGCCTCGGCGACCACTCCCCTACGGGGGCAATTTTCGCCCTCAAGAACTTCGGGTGGAAGGACAAGACGGAGACCGAACTCAGCGGAAGCGGCGGCATCAACGTCGTCGTGTGACTCCCTCAGCTCGAAGTCCCGCAGCCCAAGCCGTTACCTAATCCGGAAGCACCATAGCCGAAACCGTCCGCATAGACTTCTCGAACCCGGAGCTTTACAACTCCGTCTACGTACCGCTGCTCCACGAGAAGCGTCGGTACGTTTTCCTTATGGGGGGCGGAGGAAGCGGAAAATCGAAGTTCCAGGCGCAGAAGGAGGTCATCAAGTCCTACGATGCCGGAAACCGCCTCATGGCCGTCCGCAAGGTCAAGGACACGCTCAAGGACTCCGTCTTTTCGGAAATCGAGGGCGTCATATCCGACTGGGGATTGACCGAGCACTTCGAAGTGACCAAGTCCCCGATGTACGTCCGCAACCGCCTCACGTCGTCCGACATGGTGTTCCGCGGCATCGACGACCCCGAGAAAATCAAGTCCATCAAGGGCGTGTCCCGCGTTTGGATCGAGGAAGGCACGGAACTGAACAAGAAGGATTTCGACCAGATCGACCTCCGCGTCCGCTGAAAATCCGAGATGCAGATCACGACGACCTTCAACCCCATCGACGAGGAGCATTGGCTCAATACCGACTTCTGGCAGCACGGGGAAACCGACGAGGTCGCGTTGCTGCACACGACGTACCTGGACAACCGATTCATCGGCGAACAGTACCAGCGCGTCATGGACCGTCTGAAGGAACAGGATCCGCGCACGTGGGAAATCTACGCGCTCGGGAAATGGGGAAAGCCGGCCGAAGGCCTCATATTCACCTTCGAGGAAATCGATTCCGTTCCGGAGGCGGCGAAGCTTCTCGGGTACGGCCTCGACTTCGGTTTCACGAACGACCCGTCGGCGTTCGTCGGCGCGTACCAGTACGACCAATCAATCATCCTCGACGAGGAATTCTACCGGACCGGCCTTACCAACCCAGACATAGCGAACCTTTTCCGGGATGCCGGCGTCGGCCAGTACGACGACGTCTTCGCCGATTCGTCCGAGCCGAAGTCCATCGAGGAAATATACCGCCACGGGTTCAACGTCCAGGGCGCCGAGAAGGGGCCGGACTCAATCATGTTCGGAATCAACCTCATGAAACAGTACCGGATCCTCGTGACGAAGAGATCCGTCAACCTCAAGAAGGAACTCCGAAAATACGTCTGGAAGAAGGACAAGGAGTGAAAGAGCCTCAACCGCCCGATAGACGCGTTCAACCACGCCATCGACGCCTCGCGCTACGTCGTCACGATGAAGATGCGGAAGGGAGACGCCGAGCCGTGAATCTATTTCTGATAAGCCGCCGGAAATGTTCGCGCTGCCGAAATGATCGTACAAAGTCCCGGACTTCATATCGCCGGAGACGTTCGAATCCCTCACCTGGAAGGAACAGGATTTCCTCGTTCTCGTCCATTCGAAGAAGTTCACCAGGGCGCAGATCCAGCGCGCGCTCTACATCCCCTCGAAGACGTCCTATTGGCGGATGCGCAGGAAGATGGCCGAGGTCGTGAAGCTCGAGCACGAACGCGGCAACGTACCAAATTGAAACGAAATGCGAAATTCCCCTTGCGCTCACGTTCCCACTTCCGGAGAGTCCGGAACGAATGCTTAGCTCGTATCCATTTCGGCCATGGCCAAATTCATCGGAAGGAAGATCAGCGTCGGTTTCGGAAAGGAAACCGTCCGCGGAACCGGCGTCGCACCGACGGCCTGGTATCCGAAAACCAACTTCTCCGTCGAAGAGAAGATCGACACCATCGTGGACGAGTCCTCCATCGGCGTCATCGTCGACTCGCAGGACCAGCAGATCGTGAAGCGTTTCTCCGAAGGATCCGTCGAAGGGCACTTCGCCGTCAACGCGATCGCGCTCCCGCTCCTCTCGCTCTTCGGGGCGGTCACCACCACTTCCCCGTCCGCCGGAGCGTACAAGCACGCCTTCACGCTCGGCAACACGAACCAGTCCCCCTCCATCACGATCGGTATGGACGACGGCGTGCAGGATTACCAGTTCCCGAACGCGGTCGTCGACAAGATGAAAATCAAGGTCGAGGCGGGCAAGTTCGTCGAAGTCACCACGGATTTCGTCGGGAAGAAGGGGGAAACCGCCACGCTCACCCCGTCGTTCTCCACCGATTACGTCCTCGCCGCCAAACACGCGTCCGTAAAGGTCGCTGCCAACCTCGCCGGACTCACCGGGGCTACCGCCCTCGCGGTCAAGTCCTTCGAACTCACCATCTCCAAGAAGGTCGAGGCGCAGGAAAGCCTCGGTACCACCGACCCGACCGACTTCATCAACACCGTCGTTTCCATCGAAGGGAACCTCGAGGCGCTCTACGAGGACGAGGCCACCTACAAGGCCGTGGCGCTCGCCGGAAGCCAGAAGTCCATCCGCCTGGACGTCATCGACTCCGGAACCACCATCGGGGCCTCAACCAACCCGCAGCTCCGCATCGACCTCGCAAAGGCCAAGTTCAAGGAATGGTCGCGCAAGACCGGCAACAACGAAGTAGTGACCCAGTCCCTCGGGTTCAAGGGCCTCTACTCGCTCTCCGACGCGCAGGCCATCGTAGCGGAACTCTACAACACCGTCACCAGCCTCTAACCCACCTCACGATGTTCAAGCAATACACGCGGGAAATCGCCGACAAAATCGCCAAGGCGGCGGCGGAGGCGCAGGTTCCGGACACCGGTGGGACGTTCGAGGTCATCGCGTCGACGGAAGACGTAGACCGCCACGGGGAAATCATCCGGCAGAACGGATGGCAGCTCGAACGGTACCTTAAGAATCCGGTCGTGCTCGTCGACCACTGCTACGAGGTGGACTGCATCGCCGGAAAGGCGACCGACGTGCGCATCGAGGACGGGAAACTCATCGTCCGCGGCGTGTTCGCCCCGAACGAGGCCGGACAGGAAGCGCAGCTCCTCTACGAAGCCGGATTCCTCAAGACCGTCTCCGTCGGCTTCATCCCGCTCTCGTGGGACCAGACGAACCGAGACGTGATCACCGGCGCCGAACTCCTCGAACTCTCGTTCGTTCCGGTACCGGCGAATCCGGAGGCGCTCGACAACCTCAAGAAGCGCGGAATCAAGTCTTCGAAGCTCCTGGCATCGGAGGAACCCACTATGAAGGAAGTCCTCGAAGCGGTTACCGAACTCCGTTCGGAACTCTCCGAGGTAAAGAAGCTTTTGGTCGATGGCAAGACCTACTCCGACGCAGAAAAGGAGCAAAAAGAAAATCTGCAAATCGCCGTCCGTGCGATCAACGAAGCCCTCCGGGTTTCGAAGAAAAACCGGTAGTCGCATTTTTATCCACTTTCCCATATCCATCATGGATCCGAAAGAAAAGGCAATGGCGGACGCGCTCGTTAAGGCGCTCGAAACCGCCCTTCCCGAAGCCGTAGAAACCGCCGTATCCGCAGAGGTAGGCAAATCCACCGCCGAAATCAAGACGGCGCAGGAAGACATCAAGAAGCAGATCGGAGAACTTTCCGTAGCCGTCAAGATGGGCGGAACCAAGTCCGAAGACACCGGAGCGAAGGTGAAGAAGGCCCACGCCGTCATCGCGAACGCTTTCCGCAAGATCCACTCCGGCAAGATCGCGTCTGAATCGGCCGTCGGAGAAATCGTCGACGCTGAAATCAAGGCGGCCTTCATGAATGAAGGAACCGCGACCGAAGGCGCGGAATTCGTGTTCGGTGAGTTCGACCGGAGCGTATTCATGATGCTCAAGAACTACCCGCTCATCAACGAACTCGACTTCGTCAACATCAAGAGCAACTCGATCACGCTCCCGACCTTCCTCAACACCACCCAGGCAAACTGGACCGACGAAGGCGTTACGATCACTCCGTCGAAGGGAACCACCGGAAAAGTCATCTACAACGTCAAGAAACTCTCGGCGCTCGTTCCGGTCACCGACGAAATGTTCGAGGACAACATGACCGACGAGGATCTCTTCAACCTCATCGTCAAGGCCGCATCGAACATGCACGCAGGGGCGCTCGAAGACGCGGTAATCAACGGAGCAGCAGGAAAGGTGGATGGAATCATCCCGCACGCCGAAACCGTTACCGTCTCCATCGCGACCGGAAACACCACCCTCCGTGCAGCAACCGCCGCAGCAACCGACGACGCTCTCGTGGACCTCGAAGCGTCCATCGCTCCGGAATACGAAACCACTCCGGGAAACCTCGTAGCGATCATGTCCAAGTACACGCTCTCCCAGTACAAGAAGAAAAAGAACGCCAACGGGCAGATCATGTATCCGGAACTCCGCGACAAGGATCCGATGCTCCTCGGGAAGTACCGCGTCATCCTCTCGAGCAAGATGCCGGTACAGAACCAGGCAGGCGACGTCGCCGGTGCGAAGCACACCATCATCGGAGACGTGAAGACCTACTTCCGCATGATCCGCCGACGCGGACTTACCGGAACCCAGGGATTCGCCACCGGGGACTTCGAATCCGGACGCCAGAGCATCAAGGTCGAACAGCGCCTCTGCGGAGGCCCGATCACCGGACTCGGCTACGCGGTTCTCAAGAACTCGGCTACCTAATCGGCAGCGCTCATGCCCCGCTTCGGCGGGGTTTGGCGGTGCTTATTACCTCACCTTAACCGTACATGCCCCACGTAAAGATCGTATCCGCCGTCCCGTTCGGACGCGTAGGAGAAACCGTGGAACTCGAAGACCACGTCATCGATTCCTACGGACCCGGTTACTTCGAACCTACCGAGGATCCGGCGGAAGCAGCCCGTCTCGAGGCGGAAGCCAAGGCCGCGGAAGAAGCCGCTAAGATCGAATCCGAAGAGGCCGAAAAGAAACGCCAGGCTGACGAAGAGGCGAAGCGTATCGAGGACGAACGCATCGAAGCGGAAAAAAAGGCGGCCGAAGAGACCGCAGCCGCAGAACTCGCCGCGAAGGAAGCGGAAGAGAAGGCCGAGGCCGAGGCGAAGGCCAAGGAGGAGGAAGAAGCGGTGAAGGCCGCTGCGGAAGATTCCGAAAAGAAGGTCGCCGAAGAAGAAGCCGCACGTTTAGCCGCCGAAGAGGCAGCGAAGAAGGAAGCGGAAGAGAAGGCGCTCAAGGAAGCCAAGAACGCGTCCATGAAACCTAACGCAACCAAGTAATGCTCGCAACCCTCGCGGATCTAAAGACCTACCTCGGCGTCACCGACAATTCGGAAGACGCCGTTCTTACGGTTTTCCTCAACCGGGCCATCGCCCAGGCGAAGAGCATCATCGGTCGGGACATTGAGAAGCCGGGAGCGAACTACGTGGAAGAACTCGACGGGCACGGGGAAAACGTCATCCACGTGCGCAATTACCCGATCATATCGGTCGCGTCCGTCGAATATTTCGGCGGAATCGATTGGATCCCGTTCGACCCGGCCTTCTATTCGGTCAAAAAGCAGACCGGCCAGATCCGGTTTCCTTACTCGCAGGTTCCCCGCGGGTTCGGAAACATCCGCGTCACCTATCTCGGAGGCTACGATCCGGTTCCGCCGGATCTCTCCGAAGCGGTCGTGAGGATCGCGGCGTCGGTCTACAACCGCCGGAATTCCGACGGCATCAAGCGGGAGAAGATCGAAGGGGCGGAAATCGAGTATTCCTCCGAAGCCGTCCCGCAGGACGCTATCGACGTAATCGAATCTTACCGCTCAATCGATGTTTAGGCTCTTCCGGGACGTCGCCACCGTAAGCCGGCAGACGTACCAGGACGGAAAATCGTCCTACTCCCCTACCGGGGCTTCGTACAAGTGATACCTCCGCGTCCTGTCCCCGGAGAAACAGCAGACGAGCATCGACAAGTACGGGAAGGAATTCTCATTCGTGACGAAGTTCGGGTCCGACATCCAGCCGGCCGACAAGCTCGTGATCAACGGCATCGAATACCGGGTGAAGGGCGTCGGTTCCCATCAGGGAATCCGCGTGATGTTCACCAGGGCGCTAATCGTCAGAGAATAATGCGGATACAAGTCAACGGGGCGAAAGAAACGGTCGCGAGCTTCTCGAAATTCGAGGTGGCCGCCGCGCTGAAGGCCGGAATTAAGAAGAGCGTGTTCGTCCTCGAGGCCAGAGCGAAGAAGGAAACGCCCGTAGGGGTTTCCGGAATGCTCCGTAACGGCTACCGGACGTCATTCACGGGGTTGCGCGGGGAACTCACGAACACGAAGCTCTACGCCCCGTTCGTCCATGAAGGGCGCAAGCCCGGAAAGTTCCCTCCCCTCGCCCCTATCGCTCTATGGGTGAAGCGGAAATGAATCGGGATCCCGGCGTTCGTCATCGCCAGGTCGATCGCCCGGAAGTGAACCAAGGCCAACCCGTTCATGACGAGGACGGCCGAGAAAGAGGAGGCGAACGTTCGGGCGATCATACAGGGCGAGATCCGTTCGCTCGCTACCAAATCATTCCAGTAAATGTCCTTCCAAGCACTCAGATCCGCGGTCGACGCGAAACTCCGGACGCTCTCCGGAGCCGGGAAGCCGATCGCCTACGTCTACGACTACCACAAGCTCGGGGTCGAAGGGTATCCCGCGGCTACGTTCGAACCGGCGGCGGTCGAAAGCCGCATCGAGACCACGGATTCGAACTACCGGACTTACGCCTTCGACGTCGTCATCCACCAGGAGATGGAGAAGCTCGGAAGGCAGGGCGCCATATCCTCGCTCGTGAACGTGTGCGACGCCGTCATCGACGCGTTCGACTTGGATTACGACCTCGGATGAGCGGCCGACATGGTCGACGCCGCCCCGGCCGAATTCGGGGAGATCGAGACGGAGGACTCCGTCATCGCCTACGCGAAAATCATGATCCGCTGCAACGTACTGAAGAAAGTCACACCTTAACCCCTTCCGCTCCATGCGCGAATTCTTCTACCCCGACCACGTGATCACCGTAACCGCGGAAACCCAGTCGGAAGCCGATAAGAAACTCGACGAGATCCTCAATCCTCCTAAACCGGCCAAGAAAAATGAAACTGCTCCGCAAGCTTAGGGACATAGCGGACGTCGTGACCGGCAAACGGTACAACGACGTCTTCAAGCTCGGCGGCGAGTACACCAGTTTCCAGCTCCGGAACATGAGCCGGCGCGAGTACCTGGACGAGTACAAGGGATGGGTGTTCCGTGCGGTATCCACGATCGCTTCGAAGACGGCCAGCCTCAATTTCCACCTCGTGGATCCGAAGTCCGGAAAGCAGCTCGAGCACGAATACCTCGCCCTGGTCAAATACGACCTCCTGGAGTCCGTCGCGTCGTTCATCAAGCTCAACGGTTCGTGCTACGTCTGGAAGAACACGGTCGGAGGAAAGGTGCGCAGCCTGCACGTGCTACGTCCCGACCTCGTCACCTTCGAGTACGACGACAAGTGGTCGCGGATCTCCGCGTACAAGTACCAGGTCAAGAACCAGACGCTCCGCTTCAAGCCCGAGGAAATCCTCGCGTTCAACAACTTCAACCCGACGCAGGCGTTCCCGTTCGTAAACCAGGGCGTAGGAGACGTGCAAGCGGCCTCAGTAGCCATCGACACGGACAACGCCGCCGCGGTCTGGAACTGGAAGTTCTTCGAGAACTCCGCACGCCCGGGAATGGTGCTCGAATCCGAAAAGCCCATCACTCCGGAAGCCCGCGAACGCATCACCGAGACTTGGAACGCGAAGTTCAAGAACGTGAACAACGCCCACAAGCTCGTGATCCTGGACGGAGGACTGAAGGCGAGCAACCTCAGCCCGACGCAGAAGGACATGGACTTCGCGGAAGGCCGCCGCCTCAGCCGCGACGAGATCCTCGCGATCTTCGGGGTTCCGAAGGCCGTCATCGGCCTCGGTGAAGGCGTCAACGTCGGCAACGTCAAGGCGTTCAATACCGTCTTCGCGGAACAGACCATCCAGCCGCTCGCCATCAAGATACAGGAGGTCCTCAACGCCGGACTCTTCAACGGACTCGGGTACTTCGAATTCATCAACGTCATCCCTTACGACGATGAGGAGACCAGGAAGGACTTCGACTCCGGATTCATCACGGTCAACGAGATACGCGCCACCCGCGGACTCAAGCCGGTCAAGGGCGGCGACACGATGAAACAGACCGGACAGCCGCAGGTTTCCGCACCGGACGCAGCTCCGACCAAATCCGGAGGGGACTTCGCTTCGAAGGTGTCGGAAATCGTGAGGAAATCCGTCAAGGGAACCGAAGAATACGCCAAAGCCCGGTGGGAAAAACGCAACGCCCGACTGGCTAAGCACCAGGAGAAGCTTTCCGGAATCCTCAAGGGGATATTCGATAAACAGGAGGCGGACGTCATGTCGCGCGTAACCAAGGCGGCCACTCCGGACGTGCCGACGCTCGACCCGACCAAATACCAGGTCATCTACCTGTCCCTCCTGAAGGACGCATACGCGGAGATATTCGACGAGGAAGGACAGGCGGCGGCCGAGGAAGTTTCCGCTGGGTTCGCATTCCGCGTCGGGGATCCGGCGGTCACGAAGCTCATCCGGGAATCCATCCGGACGCTCGGAAAGTGACTCGACGAAACCACGAACTCGAAAATCGTCGAAATTTACGCGCAGGCCATCGAGGAGGGCCTTGGTACTTCCGCGATAGTCGAACGCGTCAAGGCGGTCTTCTCAGATCTCAAGGAACAGCGGATCGAGACAATCGTCCGCACCGAAACCGTCCGCGCCAGCAACGACGCCAGCGTGGAAGGATGGAAACAGACAGGAGTCGTGAAGGCGAAGGAATGGTGGACCGCCGAGGATGAGCGCGTCGCGCCGTTCGACCGGTCGCTCCATGGGAAGATCATCGCCCTGGAGGAAGACTTCTTCAAGAAGGGCGACGTCCTCGAGGTAGACGGGCAGAAACTCCACATCGACTACACGGACATACCCGCTCCCCCGCTCCATCCCAATTGCCGCTGCACCCTACTTCCCATCACCGAATAACCCCCATGGAAAAGCTCATCGGAAACAAGACGTTCGTCCTCGTCGACCAGGTACTCAAGAAGCACGTGCATTCGTTCGTGAAGACATACGAAAAGCGCGAGAAGGGCGAAATCGACGACATGGACGTGAGCGACGAGATGCTCAAGGCCATCACCGTATCCATCGACGGGAATACCGACCCCGCGTCGTTCCAGACCGTCCTGGACAACATCACTCCGGGCGAATACCAGGAACTCGTGGCCGCCATGAATTCCATCGTCACCCCGGATCAAAAAAAAAGTGAGATCTCGAATACGAGTACGAAACCTTCCTCAACCGGGGAAGCGGACGCCTCTCTCCCGAATGGATAGCCGTAACGGTAATGGAACGGATGGGCTGGACTTGGCAGGAATACCTCGAACAGCCCTCCGACGTGGTGGATCTCATAGTCTCGAAGATATCAATAGAATCTAAGGTTTCCGCAAATGGCTGAAAGTAGGATAGGCGTCGTCGTCACGGCCGAAGACCTCGCGTCCACGGAGATCGAGCGGCTCAAGGCCAACGTGTCGTCGATGCGCGAAAGCGTCGAAAAGAATTCCTCCGGGGTGAAATCGTCCATGGAAGGGATTTCTTTTGCGATTAAGGGGGTCGTCGCTTCGGCCCTAAGCATCGGGGCGGCGTTCAACGCCGTGAAGGCGGCGGCCGACTTCGAGCAGACTTCCATTTCATTCCAGACGATGCTCGGTGACGTCGGGCAGGCGCAAGCGCTCCTCCAACAGCTCTCGGACTTCGCAGCGGCCACCCCGTTCGAATTCCCGGAAATCGCGACGGCCGGAAAGCAGCTCCTGGCGTTCGGGGTAGCCGCCGACCAGATCAAGGGGACGCTCACCACGCTCGGGGACATCGCGTCCGGAGTGTCCGTGCCGATCGGGCAGCTCACGAACGTGTTCGGCCAAGTGAAGGCGGCCGGCAAGCTCATGGGCCAGGACTTGCTCCAGTTCACGAGCGCCGGAATCCCGATCATCGAAGCGCTCGGGAAGACGCTCGGGAAGAGCAGCTCCGAAATCAAGGGGATGGTAGAGAAAGGAAAGGTCGGGTTCCCGGACGTCCAGCGCGCGCTCGAATCGCTCACGGCCGAGGGCGGGAAGTTCCACAACATGATGGCGAAACAGTCGACCTCGCTCGGCGGCCTCTGGTCGACGCTTTCCGACACGTTCGGAAACCTCTCCAGGAACATCGTCGGCATATCAACGACCGGCGAGGTTCGGGTAGGCAGCCTATTCGACAAGCTGAGGACTTGGGCGGCCGGACTCATTGAGACGATCAATAAGATGACGCCCGCGATTATCGACTTCGCGAACGATTTCCAAACCTACTTCTCGGTAGCGCTCGGATCCGTCGGGGAAATGTGGAGGGCCGAGGGCGAACTCGTCATTGACATACTGTCGATTTTCGATTCGTCGGTAAAGGATTCGACCGTTCTGCAAACATTCCATTGGAGGGATTTGTTCGCATATATGACGTCCGGATTCGCCATAACGTCCCTCGGGTTCGTATCCACTCTCAAGATAATCCAGGCCGTTGGCAAAACGCTCATTACCGGACTCAGGGTAACGGCGGAAGAATTCACGGGGTTCGTAGTATTGACAATCGCGTGACTCCTTTCTCCTGTACAGAATGCTATCAATTTCGCGATAGACGGCGTGAACCTGTTCCGGAAGGCGATGGGATTGACCGCCATCGACGGCGTGAAATTCGCCGACACCCTCGGAACGAAGGCGGTGAAGGGAATGAAGGAATCATGGAGCGACGGGGGAAAAGAGATTTCGGGCGCATGGGATTCCGCCATGGGCGACATCCAGGCGGCCGCCGGAAGGACCGACGCCCGCCTGAAGGAAATCGCCACCTCCGTAGTTACCGGCTACACCACCGCGGCGGTTCCCGCTCTCAAAGCGGTCAAGGTCAGCGTCGACAAGATCGGCGACGCATCCGGATCCTCGAAGGAGGCAGCCAAAGCGCACGCCGAAGAGCTGAAGAAAATGAAGGACTCGGCCGAAGAGTCCATCAAGCCGATGATCGACCGCATGAAGGACAACAAAAAGGCCATCGA
The DNA here is from genome assembly GCA_049301335.1 of Patescibacteria group bacterium. GTDB lineage: Bacteria > Patescibacteriota > Gracilibacteria > BD1-5 > UBA2023 > JANJWP01. The sequence goes on along the minus strand of JBAQKV010000099.1, from coordinate 17,213 downwards.
CGAGGCGAAGAAGTCGCTCCGCGAAAAATCGGACGAATGGAAGAAGTACCGCGCCGAGGGAATGAAGGCGCTCTCGGACGTGAACGCCGAAATCCTCAAGGTGAAGAACGAGGCGGCCGACATCAAACTGAAGTTCTCGACCGACCTCGATTCGAAGCTTGCGGAACGAGGCGTGCAAATCGCTGACGAAATCACGAAGGCCAACGAGGAAATCGCCAAGGTGAAGGCGGACATCGCCAAGGAGGACGACCCGGACAAACAGAAACAGCTCGTCGACCTACAGAAGGGATTGCTCGCCCTCGAGAAGGAGCGCGAGTACGTCAAGTCGAACGCCTCGCAGAAGGCCATCGACGAGGCGAAGGCATACGCTTCCCTATCGGACGCCGAGAAGATCGTCGTCGACTCCAGGAAGGAGGAATGAAAGGCCATAGACGACAATTCCAAGAAGCTCGCGGCGCTCGCCGAGAAGAAGATGGTTCTCGAGGCGCAGGCGAACCAGAAGAACGTCAACGATCTCCGGATCCAAACCGGAATGAAGGACGGCATCCTTACCGCTTCCGTCGAGACCGAGAAGGGCAAGCGCGTCGAACTCCACGACATGGAAGCGATCAACCTCGCCAACGACGTGGCCGCGAAACAGATCGCCATGAAGACGGAGGCGGAAGAACTCTCCAGGACGCTCGCCGCGAAGCTCGAAATCCAGAAGGGGCACATCCAAGCGACCTCCGCGGAATACTCGAAATTCTACGAGTACCTGAAGACCGAAACGAAACAGTCGGCCGCGTCGATGATCGTATCGCTCAACTCCGTGAACGCTTCGCTGCGCGAAACCATCTCGCTGCGCGAAAAGGTAGGATTCTCCGCCACTCCGGCAACCGGATCGGCGAACGTGTCCGGAGCGAGGGCGCTCGGATGACCGGTCGACTCCGGAAGGACGTACCTGGTCGGAGAGAACGGCCCGGAACTCTTCACCCCCTCGAGGTCCGGGGCGGTGGTCCCGAACGGAAGGTTCGGCGGAGGATCCGCGACCATCAACATTTCGCTCGGCGGCGTGGTCGTCCAGCAGAGCGCCGACGTCGACCGGCTCGTATCGAAACTCTCTGAAGAACTCGCCCGGCGCCTCGAACTTACCCGCAATTTCTGAATCGCTTAAATGATCGGACAAGCAACCGTCAACGAACGGGAAATAGGATACTCGGCGCCTCCGCTCGCGGTAACGCAGGACGCGGTGGCTTTCGACGGCTACGGCCTCCAGAACTCCGTCGTCCGGACGGTATCGATAGACCTCGACGACCTCGGCCGCGTGGATCTCCCGACGTTCGATTTCCCGATGGACGACGGGGGCGGAGTCCTCTCCAGGTACTTCCGAGGCAGGCAGATACGCGTGCGCGTCTCCGTCTCGTGCGACACTCCGGAAAATCTCAACCTCAAGATCGACGACATCAAGCGCAACCTGCGGAAATCCGAAGGGAACCTCGACGTTACGGTGAACGGGGAAATCCGCCGGATCCGCGCGACGCTCACCGACGTGAAGTTCAACCGGCAGCACTATAACCTCACGTTCGTGAACGCCGACCTCACGTTCACGGCGGCCGAAGCGTTCTTCCGGGCGGCGAGCGACCAATCGTGGCTCTTCGAAGGGAGGGGAAACGACTTCTGGGAAGAAGTCGGAAGCAATGGCAGCGCGGACGCCGACCCGAAGTTCTATTACATCTTCGGGGCCGGAACGGCGGCGACGCAGCTCGCGCTGACGCTCGGAAACAGGACGGTGACGGTGGCGCGGACGTTCTCTCCGGGCGACGTGCTCCTCATCGACTGCGACGGTAAGACGGTGAAGCACAACGGCGCTTCCGTCGACTACTCGGGAATGTTCCCGACGTTCTCCCCCGGAAGCAACCCGTTCCATACGGTCGTCACGGGAACCGCGCTCGTAGACCTCACGGCGATCGCCGCGAAAAATTACCTTTAGGCACGTGCAGAAACAGTACAACGTCAAACTCTACGACCTGGCCGGAAACTTCGTCCGCACGTTCTCCCCATCCGAAATAATGGGCGAGATCCAGTTTTCGGCGCAGACGGACGGGGGCCAGTGAGAGCTTCGCCTGAAGCTCGCGTACCCTTACGACTCGGCCGCCGTATCGGCGAACAGCGTGGTGAAGGTGTTCGCGGTGGACGATTCGCACCCGTCCGGCCGGCAAATCTACTCCGGGTTCGTCGGAAGCGTCCGAAGGGTGGCGGACAAGTCGACGCAGTACGTCGAAGCGCGCGTGGTGGGCGTTTCCTCACTCTTCTCGACGCTCTTCTACAAAAGCGGGGCATCGTACTCGTTCACGAAGGTCGACGACCCGGCAAACGTGCTGAAGTCGGTCGCCGACGTCGTGGCGGCGCAATACCCGTGACTCGTCACGTACGACGCCGGTAGCGTTCTTGATTACGGATCCAACGTGAACCTTTCCTTCGCCTATGAAAAATGCCTGGACGCAGTCAAAAAGACCGCCGCGCTCACGAATTACTGGTGGACGGTCGACGGCACGTGAAAACTCCATTTCAAGCCGAAGTCCTCCTGAACCGTCCATTACCTAACGTTCGGCAGGGACGTCGAAACACTCGACATCGAGGAGAACGCCGAAAAGGTCGTCAACGAGTATTTCCTCGACTGGGCCTCCGGAACGGTGTCGGTATCGGACTCGGCGAGCCAGGCGGCGAACGGAAAGCGTCAATTCAAAGAATCGAAGGCGGAGATCCTCGACTCCGGAACGGCCACCAACGCCGGCAACGAATACCTGGCGCTCAACAAGGATCCGAAGAAAAGGATCCTCGTGACGGTGAATTCTGCCTACGACTTCGAGAGCATGAAGCCTGGTGACCTGGTCACCATCCGGAACATGGCGTATCCGGTCGAAGGGTTGCAGATACTCCGAATGGACTACTCGCCGAAATCCGTCCGACTCGAACTCGATTCGGTACGGAACCTCCAGACGCTCATTACCTCATAAGCCCGATCCACCATGGCTTTCCAGAACTACAAAACCACGAACAACGCGATTGGGACGCTCCTCGCCGGAATAAGCGCGAGCGCCGGCACGGTCATCCTCCAGTCCGGACAGGGTTCGCTTTTCCCCACCTCGTTCCCTTTCCTCGGGAAGCTCGAAAAATACGACACCCAGGGGCGCGTGATCAAACGCGAAGAAGTGAAGGTCACCGCCGGAACTACGGACACGTTCACGATCGTCCGCTCGTTCGGATACTGCCCGGCGTCCTACTCGGCTACCGCTCAGACCAATACCGCATTCTCGTTCGATGCCGGAGACTCGTTCTCGGTCACCGTTACGGCCGAACAGCTGAAGGACATACAAGACGAGGTGGCGCGGCTCGGGACCGCGAAATTGGACAGCGTAGGTGCGCTGCGTACCGGAATGACCGCATCGCGCGTCACTATCATCGACGCTTCCTGAAACGAAAATTATGCGGCAGCCGGAACCACCGGACAGTTCCTAGCGAATGACCTAACCTTCAAAACTCCGAGCTTCACCCAACTGGTTTTCGGGGATGGAAGCGACGGGGCGGTCGGAACCGGATCGCTTACGCTTACCGGATCGAACAATTCCACCATCCTTAGGCAATACTCATCATTCGCGCCTGGAGCGAATACTGTGACGATCACTCCTACCGGATGCGTGACGATCATTAAGGTACAGGGAAATTGCGACCTTACCGGAACAACGTTCAATTTCTCCGGGAAGGGACTCGCCGGCGGTACGGGAGGTGCTGGGTTGTCCACCAACGGACAGGCAGGAACGGGAAACCCAGGAAACGCCATTTCAGTACTTTACGGAGTTACGGCACCTGGAGGCGGAACCGGTGGAAACAATAACTCCGGAACCAACGTATCGGCCGGCGGTGGCGGAGGTGGAGGAGGGGCGTCCGTGCTCGCGAATGGATCCATCGGAACTGCTGGAGGCTCTTGGGGAGGGGGAACCTCCGGGACGGCCGGAAGCGTAGGGGCGAACGCCGTACCCGTATCGACTCTCAACTTCCTGAATTCCCTCGGGCAAATACCGTTATTCGTAGCGCAGGGCGGAGGTGGAGGAGGAGGAGGATCTACCGCTGCCGGACAAGCCGGAGGAGCCGGATGAACGGGAGGGGCAGGAGGCGGAACGCTCATTCTCATAGTAGGTGGGACGCTCACGTTCTCAGGAACTACGGTGAACTGTTCCGGAACGAACGGAACGAACTGAACGAATTCGGTATTCAACGCCGGCGGCGGAGGAGGCGGAGGAGGCGGAGGAGGCGGACTCTTCATCGCGCTCTACAATACCGCGCTCTCCGGAACGGTCACCCCAACTGTAACGGGAGGGACCGGAGGAACCGGAGGAACGTCATCGCAGACCGCGCAGGGAGGAACTGGTGGGGCAGGATCCGCTGGCGCCTACGCGATACAGAAAATCATCTTTTAACCACACCTTATGCGGTACTGCTACATCCGAAACGGTCATATGACCGAAATATCCGATACCCTTTTCCCGAAGTCGTCTCCGGAGTCGAGGATTGAGACTCCGGAAGACGGGATAGAAATCGTTCCGGAAGTAATTGGACTCGCGTATGACGAAGTCATAGAGACCGATATCGAAGGGCGTGTCACGTTCGAAAACGGAAAGGTGATCCCCTATTCGGGAAGCGCGGAAGAACTGGCGGATATCGAAGCCTCCGCTCCGAAGCCCGTGGATTCGGAATACAGGAGAGCGGAAATCGTTTCCGAACTCGGAAGGTTGAAGGAAAGGCTCGATGGCCTGGCGCTGCTCGAAGAACCTACGGAAGAGACCGAGGCAAGGATCGAATCGCTGAAGAAAGAATACGCATCACTTAACTAGCCGGCTATGTCCGCAAAAAACACCCTCGACGTTACCGATGCGAAGAAGACCGCACGCAGCGCGGCGGTATTCTATCTTCCGGTACTACTCGCCGTACTAGTAAGCATCCAGAACGGCCACTACGACATCGAGACGCTGAAGAATGTGGCGATTGCATCGGCGATATCGGTGACGGCCGACCTGATACGAAGATACATGGCGGACAATACCTCCGCTAAACCTTAGCCGCCAATGGACGCGAACGCACTCGTCGAATCGATCATCAAGAACGGATCCGCATACGCGATCCTCGTCGGAGTCCTCTACTGGCTCTTCACGAAATACATCCCGGCGAAGGACGCGCAGCACGCCGCGGACATGGGATCCGCGCACGCCACTTTCCGAGAAACCCTCACGCAGCTCGTGGAGAGTTACGAGCGCACCATCGGCGCGCTGACTTTGCGTCTCGACCGGATCGAGGAGCATATACATAAGAAACGATAACCCCACGGAACCATGTTCCCATTCAAAAAGACGCTCGCCACGGCAAATAGGACGCTTGGAAAAAATTCCAAGGAATTCGTAATCCTCCACCACACCGGAACGTCCGCCGGATCCATCGACGGAGTAATCCGCCAGCTCACGACCGTGCTTTCGTGCCACTTCGTCGTCGACGTCGACGGATCCGCGTACAAGATCGGGTCTCCGGACGACATCCTCTGGCACGCGGGGGTATCGGAATGGAACGGCCGATCGGACATGAATCGGTTTTCCCTCGGAATCGAAATCGTCGGACCGACCAACGGGACGTTCACGGACGCGCAGCGCAAAACCGTCCGAGCGCTCACCCAGCACCTCATGGCGACGTTCGGAATCCCTTCGAAGAACGTGCTGCGCCACGCCGACCTCACGCACGCGCTCAGCTCGAGGGGCGTACAATGGGACGGAAAAAGCCCGAGTCGGAAGGTCGACGTCGCGGACTCGTTTTGGAAGATCGACCGCACGGCGTTCTCGCAGTACCAAGCGAGTCTCATTCCACAGGCGGTCTAAAGACGTTCCTCGATCCTCCTAGCGATGAAACGCACGTCCCGATCGATAGTCGCGAGATCCAGCTTGTCCAAGGCGCGGGCGAACCGGAGGAGCAAGGAAGTTTCACCCGCACCCCTGTTGGGCTGCCATGAAAAATGAAAACTCCTCCGCGCAAGTGGAGGAGTTTTATTTTTACGGCGATTCGCAACAGGAGGAATCGAAACCGCAGCCTTCCGGATTGTCCGCGAAGCGGCAATTCGGTAAAAAGCCAACGATTTGGCTTTTTAGGCAAGGCGTTTCGAGTTTCGGAGAAACGAGAAAAGATTCCTACTGGGGCTGCCATCGAAATCATGAAATCCTCTCGGAAACGGGGAGATTTTTAAATTCAAAGGCATATGTGCTACAATAACGTGGATAAACCAACGAAACATGAAACCCTACGCCCTCAGAGCCATCGAAGGAGAAACGCCGAAAGCGCTCGAATATCTCGCCTACGCGAAGGAAATATTCGAAAGGCTTCCGGACGAATTCGAAATGGACGGAGAAAAGTCCCCCGTGAGTTGCCACCATGTCACCGCTTTGGTAAAACGGAGGTTCGACGAACTCGTAGAGTATCACGGATTCTTCGACGCCGACGGGTTCATAAAAGTCCGCGACTGATCCGCAATGCTCGCCTGACAGTACGATAAATGTCTCGAAGTGGAACATTCATGGCTCTGAACCGCCGACGGAAACGTGACCATTGACGCGTATCCGGTCTGATACAGCGAAGGTCCGATGCTCGTCCACGGCTTCGTTCGACAGCCCATGAAATACGGCAAACAGGCATCATTCCTACATCTGAGAACCGAGAAGTTCGATAACGAAGTGGAATTCCTTTCGAAATTGCTCGCCGATTGAACCCCTGAAGACCCAGAACGTACGGGCTAAATTTGTCATAACCCCCTCTGAGTGGTATATTCAGTCGGCTTATTCCAATCTTTTCAAGAATGTCCCTCATCATTCTCGCCGTCATCGCCTGCGTAGCGCTCGTATTCATCGGAATCTACAACGGCATCGTTGGTGCCAAGAACGATGCCGCGGAATCCTTTTCGGCAATCGACACCGTGCTTCAGAAGCGCTACGACCTCATCCCCAACCTCGTCGAAGTCGTCAAGCAGTATGCCGCCCACGAAGCGGGAACCCTCACTAAGGTCACCGAGCTCCGCTCGAAGCTCCTTACGAACCACGACGCTTCCCCGGAACGTTTCGAACAGGAAAACGCCCTTTACACCGGCATGAAGTCCATCTTCGCCATCGCCGAGAACTACCCGGATCTCAAGGCGTCCGCGAACTTCCTCGAACTCCAGGCCCAGTGGTCGGAAATCGAAGACAACCTCCTCGGTGCCCGCCGAGCCTACAACGCAGCGGCGAAAGAACTTCAGAACAAGAAGGAAATGTTCCCTTCCAATATCGTAGCGGGCATGATGACCGTTCCGGCATATCCGATGTACGAAGCGGACGAAGCGGCCAAGACCTACCGCCCGGACGCGAAGCAGCTCTTCAACAATTAATCGAAAACCGGCCCTTTCGTATGAGAGGGCCTTTTTCCTCATCAAAACATGCTCCAAAACGAAATCATGCTCGCCGCCCAAGCGAAAGGATTCGATGCCGAAGAATCCCAAGGCATCGCCACGATTCTCGATTCCGCCGAAGTAAAGTCGGCACTCGAAGAAGCGGAGGCATCGAGAAAGAAAAAAATCGGAATCTACCTCGCCGCTACCGTTATCGTCTGCGCCGCTATCGTCGCGGCGTACGGCATCGAAGCGATTTTCATATCCGTTCTCGTTTTCTTCGTATTCACGATCATCCTTTTCGCGACGTTCAAGGGCGAAGCCGAAACGAAAGTGAAGAGCACGGTCATATCGGAATTCTTAAAGCTCATGGAAAAGAATTCCAACTATTCCACCGGGAAAGAATACTCGTTCGACTTTGCGGCGCTCGTATACGACGGGTTTCTCGATTCGTACGACCGCGTGGACGCCGAAGAGGACAGCTTCCATTTCGTCCACGAGAAAGACGGAAAATCCATCGACGTCCGGGGAATGGAACTTCGAACTTCCGAAATGCGGGGCTCCGGGAAAAACCGTCGTCGGGTAACGACGAACCAGTGCTTCCTCTTGAAGGGAGAATATCCGGAAACCCGGTTCAAGATCGCCAAACGCATCACCATCAAGGGCGACATGGCCGATTCCGTCGGAGTCCAAATCGCGAGTTTTCTCGGACCAGCGGTGGTTACCATGTTCTTCGCTAACGGAGAATGATCGGTAGGAAGGGCGTTCGCCTCACTTGAAAACCCCTTCTACGCGTCCATAGCGGCAGCGCTCGTCGTGGGAACGGTAACGTGGCATATCGCGAGATGGATAACTAATAACAACCGCGTGAAGCTCGAAAACGTCGCTTTCGAGAAACTTTTCGACGTGAAGTGCGAAGACCAGATCATGTCGAGAAGGGTTCTGACTCCCGCTTTCATGGACAGGTTGGTGAACTTCGTTACGAAAACCAAGGGCAAGTACGAATTCATGTTCGACTACGAGACGTTGTACGTGAAGAAATTCCTGACCGGTTCCTTTTTGGAAATAAACGTCATGAAGAATCTGAATGAGAACGTCGGCATGTTCATCGGTTGGTTCGCCGAAATCAAGGAAGTCGTGAGCCTCATAGCCGACACGGGGGTGCTGATCTATTCCAGAACGGATTACGAGGCGCTTGGAAACCAAGTAAAAGCCTCGAACTGATCCAATGCGGTCACCGAAACCGCCCAAGTACTTACCGCTTCGGATTTCGTAAATCCGATCGCGAAGTAACGGTTAGATAAAAAAGCCCCCGTTACGCGGGGTCTTTTCGTGTGCGCCTAATCCGTTCCGTGGGTCGCGAGGAATTCCTTCGTAAATCAGGATTCGTCACGGCCGTAGTGATTGAGAAGACGTTTCAAACTCTCCGCCAAGGTCGGCTGGGAATGCGACTTCGCAAGAAGGTTCTGCAAATCTTCCATATGGAAAAATCGTTCCAGATTGTCGGGCCCCAAGCGCTGCGAAATCTCCTTTACGCTCAATAGGCGGGTATCCGGATGCTCTCAAAGAAGCATCGAAAGGCGGTCGGTAGGCGAAGCTGCCGTAAAGGAATCGCGGAACGCGTTCAAATTGAACGGCTTCTCCATTGCGGCCGCTTTCTCCAGTCCTTTGAGCTGGAAGTTCCCTTCGGTTCCGACGCCGTTCGCGATAGCGGTAACTTTGTCAGGATTTTCGCGCGCGAGCTTTTTCAACATCGGACGGAATTCGTCACCGCTCACGCTGAAACCGAGTTCGGATTTGAAAACGTTCGCGTTCTTCCAGTGTTCGGGCGAAACCCTTTCGACCATGAGCATCGCGGACTCTTTCGCGGAAGCGGGGAATTTCTGAGCGAAAGCGTCTATCGCGTACGCGACGTCCGCTCCTGCAGCTCATTTCGCGCCCAATTTCGATACCGCCTCCTTAAACGCGTCCATTCATTCGCGCATCGATACGGATTCCGGCAACGATCGTACGATGGACTGGAGTTCCGTTCATGACGCCGCCTTCGCGAAGGACTCCTTAAAAGAAGTTCCGCCGACGGCGGTCATCCGGTCGACCATTCCGGAAAGAAGCTTCTTTTGGTCCGCCGGTACGGAAGCCGGCAATCCGTCTACGAGGGCCTTCAATTCTTTGGAAACTCCGGCTACGTTCGAAACGTTCTTCTCGAAGAGCGTTACGGCACGGTCGGCGGCGTGAAGGAATTCGGGCTCGAATGCCTCTGCGGCGTAATCGGTGAGACCGTTATTGAATGCGTGGCCAATCTCCTGGGGGCTCGACTTCGCGAGGAATTCCGATTGCGAGACGTAGTCGCCGGATTTTACGAGTTTTTTGATTTCCGTGACGCGTTCCGCGGAAACGGGAACCTCTCAGGCATACCCCTTCCGCACGAGAGCTTTCGCTTGGTCGTTCGTGAAACCGCCCTCTTCTTGGAGGATCTTCATTTTCTTGCCAAGGCTTTTCGTTCCGAAATTGAACGCCGACTCCCCTTCCGCTTTTACGGAATGGGCCTTCAAAAGCGCCGATGCTTCTGTTTGCGAAAGCTCGCGACCAAGCTTGAGTTCTACGGAAGCGGACGCTACGCGCTCGACGGGGCCGAGTGCGGCATTGCGGAAAACTTCCGAAGAAGCCGCTTCGACGCTTTGGCCGGTACGTTCGGCGGAAGCCATCATTCGATCGCGCATGCGGATTTGTTCTCTTCCGATTTCCGGAGCGAGACGGACTTCGGGATCGTTAAGTCGGCGGAATTCGAGAGGATCGAGCGTCTTATGCAGCGAAGCGCCGTTTTTTCCGGAGAACGCCACGTCGATACGTCCGTCTTCCCCGATTCTCGTCACGCGTCCAATGGAAATTTCCCCGTTCGTACGCTTGACGAAAACGGGCTCTCCTGAAAGGAGGCGTTGTTCGGCCAACTGGCGGGCCCCCTCGATTTTTTGCGTCGAGCGTGCGAGACGCTCGGCAGCGAGATCAATCGGTTCGGAAGGAGCGTTCGGTACCGAATCTGCGGGTCTCGAAGTCCCGGAGGGCTTGGATTCCGCCACATGGATACCGTGTTTCGCGGCTTCTTTTCGGTACGCATCGTATTCCGGAGTACCCGGACGGATCGACACCCGCGCGGAAGTCGACTCCGTTCGGACGGACGACGAAGCGCCGTTCGCCCGAATTTTTTCAGCCTGAAACATTTCGTCGTTGGCGGCTTCGGAAACGGCATGGACCTTCATTTTCGGTTTTTCCTTCGCGAATGCAGAATTGTCGAGACCGGCAGCCATGACTCAGACTTTCGCTCAAGCTTTCACGGCCTTTTCAGCGGTTTTTCCGACTACTGCAACGGACGTTTCCGCAGCTCCTCCTGCAGACTCCACGAGAGCCGCGCGCGAGACCATCCCAGCGGCGCGGAGAGCTTGTGCGGTTCTGTTCGCCGCAACGGAGATTTCCGCGCCGGCTTGAACGGCGGTTCATACGACGTCTATGGCGGTCGAAGCCGCTCAGGTCTTCGATATCGCGCCGAGGCCTTTCGAACCGATTACGCCGATGGCGACCTGGGTAGCGAAGCTCGTGACTAATTCCGCTTGCCGTTCCGCGGACAGATTCGAAAATTTTACGCCCTTTTCTTTCCAATAGGCAACGGCATCCGCCACTACCGAACGGTCTCCGTGCACCGCTTCGAATGCGGTGATGGCGATGGCCTCACCGGCGATATTCACCGCCTTCCGAAGACCGGCGGTTTTCTCAACGGTGTAGTCCGTAAATGAATCCGTGCCTTCCAGTTGCAATTTCGCGATACCCACTCAGATGAATTCGCCCGTTCAGACGAAAACGGCTTTGGTTCATTCCCATGCCGAAGCCCCTCATCAAACGACGCCTTTCCATGCGCCACTGGCGATTCGCGAAAAAACGCCCTCGGCCTTAGGGTCAGCCTTGATGGCCGCGGCAAGCGCTTTGGGATTTTGGGCCGCGAGCGCCTTAGCCTTCTCGAGATTGGGTTCGGAACGGGTTTCTACCCCTTCCGACATTCGCTGTTTTTCCATATTAGGGAAAGTCGATATCGATGCTGTCTTCCGCTATCGCCAGTTCTGCCGATCTTTCTTTATTTTCCACCGCTCGCCTCTCGCGGACGACGTCCATTGCCGAGGCGAGTATTTTCGCCCTTACGTCTTCGTCGGCCGTTTCCGCGGCGGATTCGAGCAATCGGGCGAGTTCCTGCATGAGCTCGATGTCGACGCCGGCCTCGAGAGCCTCAATCAAAGAATCCGCCCCCTCGAAATGCGGGGCGAGATTCTTAAGGATGCCGATAAGTTCGGACTTGAGGATTTCGGCTTTGGACAATGGACCGGTTTACGTGCGCGTACGCGGACATGGTAACACGTAATCACGATACGGACAAGTAAACCGGACGCGTGAAACGATGGCTATAAAATCCTCCGGACCGCTCCGGAGGATTTTTGCTTTCCCAATGTTTACCCTCTCGCCAGAGCCTTCGCGTCGGCCTTGAGGATTTCTTCGTCCTTGATGGCCTGCTTTCCCTTGAGCGAAAGCCCGACTTTCGGATACATTCCGGGAGTCCGGTAGAGATACCCTTCCCTCTCCAGGGATTTCATCATGCTTTCGATGACGTCTTGCGAATACTGCCTCAGAACCCCGTAGTTGCGATCCTTATCGAGCGCGTATTTCTGCACGTTCTTCGACTTGCTGCCCGCGAGGCATTCGCGAATGCTGGTCATCCCGTACTTTTCGTCGTATTTGTCGACCGTTTCGAGCACGAATTCGTATGCCGAAAGCGGCACCGGTTCGGCGTCTTCGTTTCCTCCGGAACCGGAAATCCCCAAGCAGAAATCGCACGCTCAGCATCAATTCGCGATCTTTTCGGCATCGATCTCGTCGCCGAAATATTCGAGCACGCGCTTCTTGCGGCACTGCGGAGAAAAGAGGAACTTCTTCACCTCTTCGAGCTTCGAGTACGAATCGTTTTCCAAAAGTTTCTGGCGGTTCCAGTCGATACCGATGTTGGCATGCGTTTTCCTCCCGGAACGAAGTACCAATCCCCTACCGCGGAACCCCTCCTCGCCGTCCGCGCCACCGCGTTCGAGAATCCCGTATTTTTCGAGGATGCGGATGATCGCGCCCACCTGCATGTCGCTCTTCAGGCCCGATTCGTTCGCCATGGCCATCTGGGTTTTGGCGATGGGCGTATCGGAACCCTCGCCCGGTTGGAACGGCGCGTAGAGGTAGTCGTAGAACTTGAAAATGTCCGCCTGCGACGGATGCGCGTTCTCAATGAAGAACTCCTGGATTTTGGTATCCTGGTACGAAGCGAGGACGACCGAATAGCTGTTCTTGCCGTCGCGTCCCGCACGGCCGGCTTCCTGGTAGTAGCCTTCGATGCTTCCCGGAAGGTTGTAGTGGATGACGAACCGGATGTCCTTCTTGTCGATGCCCATGCCGAAAGCGTTGGTCGCGACGATGACCTTGAACTCGTCGTTCATGAAGCCGTTCTGTACCTTTTCGCGGTCTTCGTTCGTTACGCTTCCGGTGTATTTTCCTGCGGGAATCCCCTGCTTTTTCAAAAAATCGTACACTTCCCCCACGTGCTTGATAGTCGAGCAGTAGACGATGCCGACACCCGGAGTCTTTTGGATGACCTCCTTCATCTTGGCGAACTTCGCGTCCTTTTTGGAAATTTCGCGAACGATGATCGCGACGTTGGGTCGGTCGAAACCCTTGATGAAGGTTTCGAATTTCTTCATGCCGAGACGTTCGACGATGTCCACGCGCACTTTAGCCGTCGCCGTAGCGGTGAGCGCCATGAGCGGAATGCCGCGCTCATCCAAACGGAGGGTCTTCACGAAGTCGCGGATTTGCAGGTAACTCGTGCGGAAATCGTGACCCCATTGGCTGATACAGTGGGCCTCGTCGATGGCGAGAAGGCTGACGGGGACGTTGGAAAGCGTTTCGACGAAATGGCGGCTGCGAAGGCGTTCCGGAGCGATATAGAGGAATTTTACGGGTTTGCCGCTCTCCTCCGACCACTTGATGTCTTCCAGGATATCCGATATTTCGCCCGGGCTTTTGGTAGAGTTGATGACTTCGGCGCGGATTCCCAAAGAATTGAGTTTGTCCGCCTGATCCTTCATCAGCGAAATGAGCGGCGAGATGATGATCGCCACGCCCTCGCGGCAAATGCCTGGAATCTGGTACGTCAAAGATTTTCCTCCGCCCGTAGGCATGAGGACCATCGCGTTCTTGCCGGACATGACGGCGTCGACGATTTCTTTTTGCCCATCGCGGAAGGATTCAAGACGGAAAACGTCCCGAAGTACGCGTTCGGGGGATGGAGACATTTTGGGTTGGGCTATCTTTTAGCGGTTTCGGAAGCGGTTTGAAACCCCTTCTTGGAAGTCTTCCTGATTCATTTTGGAGCGTACGGGCCCTTGCCGTTTCCAAGCGCGAGGAAATCGAGCGCGGAAAGGTATTCGGTGGGGTTGTCGGGGGAAAGCGCCTTCCAGTCGAGTTCGCCCTGTACGGGTTTGGAAAGGCCGTAGGTCTTGTCGCAGTTGAAGTACACGACGTAGGAAAGGTTGCCGCCGAATGCCGAATAGCGTGCCAAATCGGATATCCAAGCATTCTTGTCGTCGAGATTGTCGAGGTACGAAGCGCGGGCTTTGTCCCACGTCCACTTGCCGTTGAAACGGGCGGAAGTCGTACCGACCTCGTCGAGACCGACGGGCTTTCAGAACTTCTGAAGGCGGACGAGCAAGCCGTATTCGCCGAGCATCTCTTCCGCGGTTTTCCAACCTGCCCACTTTTCGGCCTTGGCCCGACCCCAGTTGTACAAGGTCGTGCCGACTACGTCAACGTATTCGTCGCCGGGCCAATAGTCTTCGAAGGTGGGGCAAAACGGCATGTCTTCCGTAACCGGTCAGTCGAGCTCGCAATGCACGAGCGCCGAGCTCTGCGTGGGGACGGCGTCCTTCGTGGGGAGATCGAGCGAATTCACGGAGAAGACCATCTTGAACGTATCTTTCGGAAGGGCGTGTTTCCTCGCCAATTCGCTCACGTGGCGGAAAGCGCGGCGGAAATCTGCCGGATGCGACGCCCACGAATACCATCCTCCGTTCATTTCGTGCATCGTGCGGAACAGGACCTTCACCTTAAGTTCTCGGGCCGACCTGAAAAAACGCGCGTACGAGTCGTCGTACGCTCAAGATGCCACCTGGGCTGCCGTATAGCCGAACGGGGAAATCGTGACGTGATAGACGCGTCAGGTACCGAGAAGGGCTACGGAACGGCGGAAGTCGGTATCGGTGCCGGTGCCGTAATCGTCGTAGATGAACGAAACGGTGGCGACCCTCGTTCCCGGGTAACGGTTTTCGATGCCCAATATCTCCTCGGGGAGGTTATGTTCCGCGCGAAGTCCGGTCTGGACCAAATGCGGAACCGGAGGTTTCGGCTTCAGAAGCGAACCCGTCGTGGTCGTGCCGGAAAAGGCCTTGCCCGAAAAGGACGCTCATGTCGAAGACGCGGAAACGCCGGATCAGGAAATTTGAAAGACCGAACCGGAAAACGTATCGCCCGAAGATGCGGAAACGCCCTGCGGAACGAGGTTCGGCAAAGCGAAAAAAACGAGTGCGAGGAGGGATTTCGAAAAGGTTCGGAAAGCCTTCGGCATCAAACGGAACGGGATACGGTCAAACATTGACCGAATCCTAATCGAAATATCGAAAACGCAAGCCCCGGAGCCGGTTTTCATGACTTTTTCACGCAATATTCGCGAAATACTCGCGAATCCGCTTGATTCGGCGTCAGAGAGGCTAGAATGCGAACGGTACTCATTACCCATCCCACTATGAGCGACGCAGTCATTTTGGAGGTATTCGCCCTCGTCTACCTCGCCGTCGGCATCGGCGGACTTACGGACAAAAAAATGCTCAGAAGCCTTATGTGAGATTTCGAAGGAAACCGATGACTGTCCTACCTTTCCGGGCTGTTCGCCATCATCGTGGGCGCGGCAATCGTATCGAGCCGTACCGATTCCCAGGCAATCAGGGAAATCCTGGTCGCCACGCTCTGATGGATTGCGCTCGCCAAGGGGTTCTTCATCATCGCGTTCCCCAAGTGGACGTTCGCAATCGCGGAAGAATTCGCCCGTTCGAAACCCTTCCAGCAGATTTTCCCCTACGTGGCGCTCGCCATGTCGGTAGGAGCGTTCGCCGTAGCGAGACTCGCGTAATTGACGGCCAGCCACACTCGGCGACCCCGTAAAGAAAATACCCGCTTTCGCTCGCTTTTCGGACGATTGCGGGTATCTTTCGTACGTACCAATAAACAAGAAACCATGGAATTCGCAGTATCCGGCGGACATATCGAACTCGCCCAGCTCCTCAAGGCATCGCGCTACGTAGGGACCGGCGGCGAAGCGAAAATCGCTATCAAGAACCGCTGGGCTACGCTCAACGGCGAAGTCTGCACGATGTGCGCCAAAAAAGTCTTCCCCGGTGACGTGGTCGTTTTCGACGAAAAGGTCATCAACGTGGTCGAAAAGAAATAACTTCGAAACGGAAGCGACGCTAGTCGTCGGGATTGAAGAACGCGGATAAGTCGGAGTATCGGAAGCCCAGTCGGACCAACCGGTCTTGGGCTTTCTTTTTTTGTGCCGGATCGGCGGGAACCGACTCGGGCAAACCGTGGCACGAAGCGAGGAGCTCGGAATCCGACGGATAGTTCTCACGGACCTCTTGATCGAGGAGGTCTTTGAATTCCGGGTACTCGGATTTGATGGTCATGAGCGCCACCGAGCGCGATTTGCCCTTGGAGGCGAACGAAGCGAGACGCTTGCGTACGGCGGAAGACCGGACGTTCCAATCAGTAAACGAATCTTCGGACTCCAGAACCGAACGGACTTCGTCTTTATCGAATCCCTTCATAACGAGGGAACTTCTCGTTTTATAGAGCGTCTTCCCTCCCCTTGCGGCGAACGAAACCTTGGATTCGAGGTTCGTGCGGTCGTCGACGTAGTTCGAAAACCTCGCGAGCGTTTCTTCGGCGAGGGATTCCGAAGACGCCTTCAATAAGAGCCTTTCGCGGAGCTTGGAAAGCGGCGGGGCGTACTTTCCATAATACCAGGCGGCGTATGCGAGGAGTTTGTCGGGATCCGAGAGGATCTTGATGGGTTTCTTTTGGAACACGGTTCGAGGATGATGCGCGAATGATACGTCGAAACCGCCCTATCGCGAAGAAAAGTTTACGAAAATCCGTGACATTTGGAATATGCGCGGTATCCTTCGGCCATGCAGGATATTGCCATTCTCCTTATCGTCGCCGTACCGGTAGCCCTCGGGGCGGTTTTCGTGTACTTCTCGAAGCACACGCGGGTGCGGCTGAAACCGAAGGATTCGAAAAGACTCGCGGACGAAATTTTCCGTCTCGAATGACGCACCGCCAATGAGCGGATCGTCGGGTACGACAAGGTTCTCGACCACCTCCTCTCCGCATTGGGATACAAAGGCACGCTCGGCGAGAAATTGAAAAAAGAACCGGCACTCCTCCGCAACCGGCTCGAAGAGATTTGGAAGTTGCACAAAATCCGCAACCGTCTCGTGCACGACCTCGAACCCGTTCCCGGAATCGAAACCCACGCGGACCGCTACAGAAAGATACTTCTCGAACTATTGACAGGGTAGTTTTCGTAGTTATTATCGAATTCGCGAACTTGCCCGGAACAGAGGAAAACAACCCCTGCCCGGAAGCC
>JBAQKV010000098.1:0-2632 GCA_049301335.1 Patescibacteria group bacterium | reverse complement strand
CGACAATCCGGGACCGAAACTCTCCGCCGACCGGCTCGAGTACACGCTTTCGAGCGCCCGGTCGCTGGGTTTCAAAACCATGGACGAAATCCGCACCCTCTACGGTTCGCTCGTGACGGTAGCTGCGGAAGGCGAGGCGATCGCGTTCGACGACGCGGAGAAGGCCGAAGAATTCGCGCTCCTCTCCATCCAGAACGACGCCGGATGCTTCTCGAGCTACGAGAGCGTGTCGGCCATGTCATTCCTCGCGGCGATACTGGGGCGCCTCTCCGAAATCGGCGGCATCGCGCCTATGGAACTCTATTCGCTCCAAGACGCCGATTTCATCGAACGCATCAAAAGTTCGAGCGACGCGAAGCTTTCGAAAATGTGGAAATTCTTCGAAAACCTCGATTCCTACAAGATCCTCCGGTACCCGCGCGAAATCGACGGATACGTCGTCAGCACCAAGTGCAAGCGGCGTTTCATCGATCCGCTCGTTTCGATTGCCGGAAAAGGCCATCCCCTACGGGTTTCAGAATATTCCGACGCGTTCAAAAAAGCCCGAGATTACCACCTCGGGCGACAGGAAGAATGGATTGTGCTCGGATACCGCGACTAAACCGCCTCTTTCGGAAGTTTGCCTTCGATGACCTTGTCGATGGCTTCCACGCCGTATTGGCTGATGGCGGAAGCGTCGGCTTTCAAAACCTTGGCCACGATGTATCCGCGAAGGTAGACGCGGGATTCCACCGCGCCCTTCAGGCTCGCGATCTGGAGAAGACCGGTATCGGCCGCCACTTCGTCGATAATTTTCTGTACGAGGTCGGAAACGTGTGCCGGAACGATGACGGCGGAACGCTGGATGTCGATGCTCGGAAGCGAGCCGTTTTCTACTTGCAACATGCTTGGAAGAATGAAGTTCCCTCCTTGAGACGGAGGGGATTTTCAAAAACTATAGATTGGCTCGCGATAAAGTCAAATCATCGCGGGGTTCCCCGCTTCTAAAAGTTGACTTTTCGCTTCGCGGATTATGCTTGACTTCATATCAAGTCATTTCCTGATTCAATGAAAGGGCAGTCGAAAATCCTTGAATACGTCGCCGGTGACACCCACCACGACGGCATCATCCGGGTAGATTACTCCCCTTTCGCCAACAACCAGGCCCGCCTCATCGCTAAAAACGGCGTCAACGACCAGGCGGTAAAGCGCGTATGAGAAGAGGGCATCAGCATCGACGGCATCGAATCGCTTGACCTCGACGACGCCATCTGGGCCGAACGCACGAGTTTCGGATACGCGGTGTTCGTCCATATCAGCGACGTGACCGAAGCCGTTCCTACGTATTCGCCGCTCGACATCGAAGCCCTTAAACGCACCACGAGCATCTACCGGAAAGACGCGGTCATCAACATGTTCCCGCCGTCGTTGTCGCAGAACCTGCTCTCGCTCAACGAAGACGGCGAAAAACTCACGCTCAGCATGCGGATCGAACTCGACCACGAGGGACAGATCCGCGATTTCGAAGCCTACGAATCGGTATTCAAGAACCTCCGCCGATACGACTACGAAAGCTTCGTGGACGATTTCATGAACCCCGAGAGCGAACACCATTCCGCCATCCAGCTCATGTACGAAATCGCCGGGCGCCGAAAGGCCGTTCGCAAACGCGACGGAGCGAACATGGACTACAACGAATCCGACCGACAACTCACCCTCGGGGCGAAAGAAGAAAAAATCCACTCGGGAAAGAAAGCCATCCCAACCTCGATCATCGAGGAATTCATGATTTTGGCCAACATCGCGGCGGCGATGCTCGCGGCGAAAAACGGCTACAACTCGGTATTCCGCCTCCACGCGGGACAGGAAGAACGCGCGTACTACCACAACGCCTCCTGACTCCACGCCGGCCTCGCGTTGCAATACTACACCCACTTCACTTCCCCTATCCGGCGCTACTCGGACATGATCGTCCACCGCGTCATCAAGCAGCTCCACCTCCGCGGAGAAGAAGCGCCGTATACCAAAGAAGAAATCGGCGACGTTGCCAAACACATCAACGTTTCACGCACGGTCATCGACATCCTCGGGCGCAACTACGACCGAGAAATCCACGGCCGGCACATCGTATCGCGCCTCAAGAAGCGCAACGGCGACGCGCCGCTCAACGTTTCGCATTTCACGCAGAGCCTGCGGGAAATGGTCAGTACGAGAAAGCAGATTCCGGAAGCCGTCACCACGGAAATCATCAATGATCTCGAAAACGGCGAAAAATCCAACTGGGCGTGGGCCATCGGCGTACTGCTCGTCTCTGGCAACGACAAGATCAAGAAATACCTCAAAAAGGCCCTTCTCGACGACCGTAAGTTCCAGGCGAAAGCGGTCTTAGCCCTTCTGAGCGTGACCAAGGTCACTTCGGCGGACGAAGATTACCTCTTCGACATCATCGAGCGCGAAGTCGGGAACGAATTCAGCATCACGGTGAATTTCCGGGGGGAGAAACTCTTCAAAAGCTCCATCAACTTCGGAAAAATCGACGCGAAGGACGCCGTGGGAAAAGTTCGCAACAAGATTCTCGAACGCATCGTCAAACATTTCTGCCGCGACTAACATGAACGAAATACGCGACGTCGAATCAGATGAAAACCTTCCG
>JBAQKV010000097.1:0-35357 GCA_049301335.1 Patescibacteria group bacterium | reverse complement strand
ACGACCGGGGATATCTTGGTGAAGTATTTCGCGGCGACGACGAGCGCGATGAGACTGCCAATCAGGAACGCCCCGCCTTCGAACCCGAGACCGGAACTGTCCGCGAGGAAATCCCCGAGAGCCGTTCCGAGCGTATTGGAGAACAGGATGGCGATCCAATAGAGCGTTTCCCCGTGGAAGGTCTTGATCTTCGCCATTTCGAGCGGGAGCCCGCTCCGTTTCCAATACGCGAAAATCGCTACGAGGATGGTCACGAGAATAGCAGACCCGGTCGCGTATCCGAGTCCGAGCGTACGGTCCATGTAATCGGACATCGTCGTTCCCGCCGTACTGGTCGAGAGGATGACCATCCAGTACAGGAACGGGTGGTGTTTCTTCGCAAAAAGCTGGATCACGAGGGTAACGAAAAAGACGCTTATGAGGATGAGCGAACTTGCCGCGTATCCGACGTCGAGCGTTTGTGCCAAGAGATCGCCGGCGGTTTCCCCGAGCGTGGTGGCGCAGATTTTCATGATCCAGAAAGCGAGCGTGATCTCCGGAAGTTTGTTCACGATTTTCGTTTGCGGGGCATTCATACGGTAGGAGTTTGTTATGGGTAAAAACTATCCGTTCAGTACCGAGAGGAGCGCTTCGAGCGCGGATTCGCAACCTGCCGCGTCCGGATTCACGGCACGGAGTTGTCGCAGTACCTTGTCGATGGCACCGTCGACTTTCTTCCATTCCGTTTGGTTCATCGGTTTCAATCGTGCCTCGGCGTTATCCCATTCGTATTCCAGATCCCCGACGCGGGTTTTCGCTCAGGACAGGTCTCCAGAATTCACCAGGCCAAGCGCGTCTTGGGCGATAGTCCTGAATACCGATACGTCTCCGAGCGGAGATGGCTTTGGATTAGTCTGACCGGATGATCCTGTGTTCTGTGCCGGAGCAGAAGAAGCCGAACCGGACGAACCCGTAATCCCGGTTGTTTGCATCGTTTGCGGACGAACGTTTTGCGTCTCGCTTTGAAGCGCCGCGTGGCGCCATCGGTATCCGAAACCGGATATCGCCACGATGAGCAACAATGCCGTTGCCGTTTGCAAAATCGCACCGGGTTGGCGCACTTCCGCTTCTTCCCGTGCTATCGACGTCTTCCCGATGATGTCTTTTTTCGTGATCGAAAGGAAGAAAACGGTCGCTATGATTGCCGCAACGAATATCGCGCTCGTTCCCGTCGCGCCGAGTCAGAGTCCGCCGTATTTCGGCGATTGCGACAGATAGTCTCCGAGAGAGGCGCCCAATGGACGCGTCATAATGTAGATGAGCCAAAAGGACAGTATGGAATTGAGTCCAGCCTTCCAAGCGGCCGAGAAGATTATCATAACGGCTACGACGATGACTCCGGTCTGGAAATACCCGAGCCCCAAACCTTCCGCCATGAGATCCCCGGTAGCCGTTCCGAGCGCGAAGGTAAAGAGGATCGCGAGCCAATAGAAAAGTTCTCGTTGTCTCGTAAAGATGGAATGGATCGAGAGCGTCCTTTCTTTGATGTACCAAAGAGCGAATGTCAGAACCAGGAGACCACCGAAAACGAGCGTGCTTGTTTCGAGCGGAATACCGAGGCTATCCGTTCCGATATCCGTCACCAGCGTCCCGAAGACGCTGATCAAGACGACGTTGACCCAATATGTTACCGGGACGTACTTCTTGTCTCGGAGTTGGAAGAACAGCGCTGCCAACAACAGAATCCCCATGGCGATGGAGGTTCAGATGAGACCGAAATTGAGGTTCACATTCAGGAAATCCGACGCGGTCTCGCCGACCGTTGTGCAGAGAATTTTGATGATCCAGAAGTAGAGCGTAATCTCTGGAACCTTATTGAGCGTTTGCGTTGGTTTTGCGTTCACGGTCGAAAGAGTGGGTGATAATTGGGGTCCTATTCCCTTTCCTTCTCGTTTCCATCACGATTTTCGGATTTTTCCCCCTCTTTATCACTCTTGTGGCCATAACCATGTCCATCCTTCTTTCCTCCGGACTGGTTGTTTTCTCTAAGCAGGTCTATTCCGAAATACCCGCTTTCTCCGCTCGCAGCTTTCTCCTGTATGAGTTTTACAACATCCGGAATATTGGAAGTAAGGGAAACTTTCAGCGATCCACTCAAAGTCGCTATATCAGCCTTAAATGCCGTATTTTGAAGCAATGCGGAACCTTTGAGAATCTGGAACTCTGCGTTCAATTCGGAAAGCGCTCCGGAATCGGCGGAAGTAGTCGGGGTGAATGTGATATCGGCTCCGCTTGCGGTATCCGCTACGGTTCTAGAAACGTTCTCACCGATTTCGTTTGCCTCGGTGCGGTAGTCGTTCCACTCCTTGGAACGCTTGTGATCGAATTCCTCGTGTGCGGCGAATATCCCGCCGGCAATAGCCGCGAGGAGAAGAATGCCCCCGGAAATAATATGAATCTGTTTTCTTGAAAGATCGCACATTGAAAAAAATGTTTGAGAAATAAGATACGCCAGCCAGTGTATCGCGTGCTTGTAAGTCGAATGTAAGTTTCGATGGTTTTTTTCTGAAATCGGGCCTTCGGGATAAAAACTTAAGCGCTAAACCGGACTTCGAACTCGGTTCATTTTCCTTCTTCCGAACGTACGGATATGCCCCATCCGTACAAGTTCGCGATCTTTTTCGCGAGGGCAAGCCCGAGCCCGAGTCATTCGGACCGCTCGCGATGGGGCGACACCCGGTAGAACACGTCGAATATCTTGGAGAGCTGCCCCTTTCCGATGCCGATGCCAGTATCTTTTATGCGGAATTTCCCGCCATTCATATCGATCGATATTTTTCCTCCATCGGTACTGTATTTGACGGCATTGGAGAGAAGGTTCGAGACGAGAATGAACGCGTAATACCGGTTCGCGAGCACGGTCACGTCCTCCGTCAGTTCCACTCGCACGTCGAGTCTTTTCTCCTGGATTTGCGAATCCAGCCCCTTCAAAGCCTCGTAGAGGATTTCCGACAAGTGGATGCCCTCCTTGGATGCCTGCTCGCTCAGGCTCGAAAGTTCGGCAAGGCTTCCGATGAGTTCCCCGGCCCTTTTCGTCTCGCTTTCAATATCGCGAACCGTCTCTTCGTCGTACTCCTTCGTTTCCGAGAGAAGTTGAACGCTGCTTAAAATGGATGCGAGCGGGGTTTTCAGTTCGTGTCCGGCGACCTTCACGAAGTATTTCATCGTTTTCATATTCTCTTCGACCGGTTTCAATATGTAACCGATAAGGTGAAATACGGCGAGGTAGATAGCAGCGGAGAGCACGAGGAGAAAACCGGCGTATTCAGCTATGTCCTGAACGGAATCTTCTCCCGAGTACGGGAGAAAGATCATGGAAACGAATTCCCGTCCGTCAGCGAGGCGGAAACGCGAGAACATGTACCCGTCGTCCTCGGAAACGCGCCCCTCTTTCGTACCGTGGCGCGAACGCTTCCAGTCAGCTTCGCTCGGGTACGGGGAATGGCTATACGCAACGCTGCCGCTTTGATCAAGCAGAATGAAAAAGTTCCTGAAAAGCACCGAGTAATTCGGATCGTCTTTGAGTTTTTCCGGATCCTTCCCGACAAGGTCGAGCTTTGATACTTCCGTCTGGTACGCCCTCGTTTTTCCAACGGTATCCTGGTATCCCCGCCAGTATTGGTAAGAAATGAATCCCGCCCCGACGAGAAACGTGATCAGAAAAACCACGATCGTCGCGAAGATCGTGAGCTTTCGGCGGAGAGTGACGAAGTGGTTATCCATGGTTCGGTGATTTTACGTAGTAGCCGTCTCACTTTTTCGTCAAGATGAAGTCCTTACCGAGCTTTTTTCTGAGATGCCCGACGTAGATGTCGACGACACGTGAAAACATGTAACTCTCGAATTCCCCCCAGACGTTTTCGTATATGTCAGATCGGGAAAGGATCTTTCCCGGATTTCGGACGAAATATCGGAGAAGTTCGAATTCCAGGCTGGACAACATGACTTCTTGACTGGCTTTCCATGCTTTTTTCCGGGAAAAGTCGACAATGACATCGTCAATCCGTACCGTATCCCCCTTGTCCGACGTATCCCTGCGCAAAACGGCGTTGATCCGGGCGAGCAGGACGGAGTAGTCGAAGGGTTTCGCGACGTAATCGTCCGCTCCGAGTTGGAGTCCACGGACGACGTCCTCGTTCGTGGAAGAAGAAGTGAGGACAATGATGGGGACGCTTAATTTCAAGTCCTTCCGAATTTTCGAAAGAACTTCGAGACCGTCGATCCCAGGGAGGTTCAGATCGAGAAGTACGAGGGAAAAGCTTTCGCTTGCGATCCTCTCAAGCGCCGATTCCCCCATGCGTACGAATTCTCCCTTCGATCCTTGGAGGGAAAGGTATTTCACGATGTTCTTCGCGAGGATGAGGTTGTCTTCGACGACGAGGATTTTCATAATGACTACAAATTAA
This sequence comes from Patescibacteria group bacterium, assembly GCA_049301335.1. Classification (GTDB taxonomy): domain Bacteria; phylum Patescibacteriota; class Gracilibacteria; order BD1-5; family UBA2023; genus JANJWP01. The sequence goes on along the minus strand of JBAQKV010000097.1, from coordinate 30,912 downwards.
AGTGCCGTGCCTTGTCGATCGCGAAACGGTTCAGTTTCCGGACGTACCTGTTTTCTTTCGTGGAAACAACCGTAAACCCCGATATTATTCCGACCACCGTTCCGCCGAGGATGTCGAGTGGCCAATGGACGCCTCCGATAACGCGGGAAAGGAACATTATGACAAAAAATGGAATCGCGATATATCCGACAGTCTCATATCCGAACAGCATGAGAGCGGTAATGAATGCGACTCATACCGAAGCGTGGTCCGAAGGAAACGACGCGTCCGGAACGTGATTCAAAAGGAAGTGCCCCGTGCTTCTCGCGAACTCAGTGGGACGGTCGATATGGACGAATTTTTGAATGGCGATATTGATAACGATGGCGAGAACGGTCGCGTAAAACATGGAGAGTAGTCGTTCCTTCCCAGAGATGTCTTTTTGCTTCGCATAGTACAACCAAAATCCTACGAGAAAAAGCGGGATGAGGAATATTGGAGCGTCGGCGAATATTGGGACGGAACTCCTGATGATCCCGATATCCCCGAGTTGGCTTAAGATGAGAAAGAGCTGTTTGTTAAGCCCTAAGAGTTGGGGAAACATAATAGTGCCCATGGGTTACTGAAAACAAATACGGGTAGTATATCGGATGAATGTAAGCGGAGTGTAAATATTTACCAATCAAAGGATAAGGTTCTCGATGCTTTTATGAATCCAACTTACTACTTGTCTCCGCAACCTCCTCGTGCGCACAAATGCCACTTCCGTAGCAAGAACGATTAACGCGACTCCCGCACTCCATATTTCCTAATGGAAAAGGAAAGTTCGGGTATCCGTCCGGAGCTTCGCAACGGTAGAAAGTCGAACGACTGATATCATGGAAGTTTGACGCTCCTTAAGTACGTGAAAGGGGCTTGATACGCATTCCGATAAAGTTCAATCCACCTCTCGATCATCTCCTCCAGGGTGTGCGGAAGCGCGCCTTCGGGGTACCAAACCGCAAAAGAAGGCCCGGCGCGCAAGCGTCGGGTTTTTCGTTGCCGCTTTCCCCTTGCCCACCCCGGGATTTCCCCATATACTACCGAGTCGCCCAATCCGTCACCTACCGAACCATGCCCCCCGCCCTCGTCGACTCCCCCGATTTTTCCCTCAAGCACCGCGTCATCCGTCCGACCGTAGAATCCGATAAGGAAACCCCGTGCGTCGTATTGTTGCACGGCATCGGCTCGGATGAAAACGACCTTTTGGATTTGGGATCGAGATTTGGTCCCGAATTCCTCGTCATTTCCGTGCGCGCACCAGTCGAGGTCGCTCCGGGAGCATACGCGTGGTTCAAGGTCCGGTTCACGCCCGCGGGACCCGTATTCGATGAAAAGGAAGCGTTCGATTCGATGCGTCTCGTTTCGAACTTCCTTCGGGAGATAAAAACGGCGTACGGTATCGGAAAAACCGTCGTCGCGGGGTTCAGCCAAGGCGGCATCATGAGCGCGTGCCTCGCGCTGACCAAGCCCGAAGCCGTGACCGGTTTCGCGGTGCTTTCAGGAAGGATTCCGTCGGAAATCGCCCCTATGACCGCATCGGATGAACGCCTTTCCCAAACGAAAGCGTTCGTTTCGCACGGAATCCGGGACGAAAAACTCCCCCTATTCCATTGACGCGACGCGAAGGCGCTGCTCGAACGCAAGGGCGTCGAAGTGACCTACGGCGAATACGATGCGGCCCACCAGATTACGAAAGGAATGGAAAACGATTTCAGAAACTGGATCCGCGAAACGCTCTAGGCGTAGCTCTCCCCTTCCGCTGCCCGGAGAACGTAGTTCGACCGGCATAGCCCAAGCATTTCCTTAAGGTCTTCGGCGTATCCTCAAAATACGAGGAGGTCGGTATAGAGATCGGCCGCGAGAAATACGAACTCGTTATGCGAGGCCACCTTTCCGCTGGTCTCGCGGAACGCCTCTTCGGTATTGCGGAGAAATCCCTCGACGTCGGCAATTACGTCCTGTGCCTTGAGATACGTCAATACTCGGAAACACGCGTTTAGGGTGGTTCAATCCGTAACCTTTGCCAACCGGAAAGACCCGCCGCTATTGGAATATTCTTTCTTGAGTTTCTTCATCTCTTTCCATATCCCTTCCGGCGTGTTTTGGAGGGAAAGGATGCGGTCGATGGTATCGTATATGCGGTTGATGGCCTCGTTTTCCACCATGCAACGTCGGAGCTCGTCAGAAAGTTCGAACGGTATCTTGGAATCGCTGTGCGCGGGATTGAGTACCAAATCCGCGAAATGGCTTTGGAGCGATTCTACGGATACTGGTTTTTTCCCTTCCATATGAGTCAGAAGGGAGTTTTGGAGCGATTTGAGCGACATGGTTGCGACCAGTTACTTGACGTTGTCCATTATCGATGAAAACTAAAATAGTCAACGCTTCGAAATTACTTTAAAAACCGAACTTGCGTACCTCGGGTTTTTCAGTAAAAACCAAGCACGCCCGAACGGGCTCCAGTTCATTCACATCCTCGAAACGTACGAAAAAGGAGCTGCTATGCCGAATGCCCCGCAGTCGAAAGGAAGGATCGGGAAAGGCCTCGTAACGCCGACTGGCCAAGAGATTTCCCTTGGCGACAACGACTTCATCGTGTCCAAAACCGACCGCCAAGGAAAAATCACGTACGCCAACCAGGTTTTCATCCGGATGAGCGGCTATAGCGAGAAAGAACTTCTCGGACAACCGCACAACGTCATCCGTCATCCCAATATGCCGCGCTGCGTTTTCCGGCTTCTCTGGAAAACCATCATGGACAAGCGCGAATGTTTCGCGTACGTCGTGAACCTGTCGAAAGACGGGTCGCACTACTGGGTGGCGGCACACGTGACGCCGGAAATCACGGGGGGCAACCTCGTGGGCTACATTTCGGTACGGCGCAAGCCGAAACCGGGCGTCGTCCAATCCGTTATCGAACCGCTCTACGCGAAGCTCTCACAGGCCGAACGGACGGGTGATATGGAAGCGGGCGAGCGCCTGCTGAACCAGATTCTCTCTGAGAAAGGAATGTCATATGACGCTTTCATCCAACCCACTCTTTAATGGGAAATCCACCGCCTGGGCGACGGTCGTCCTCTCCGTATTGGGATGCGCTTCGGCATATCTCGGAGAAGGCATGCCGCCGATTTGGATGTGGGTTTTCCCCGTCCTTTCCGCCGGCGGCGCGATAATCGCCACCATGGCCATGAACCGCCGCGAGGCGCTCGTGCGTCAGGCGCTGGAAGTTTCCGAGAACCTGAAAAACGGCGTTCTCACCACTCGTATCGTCGATATCGAAGACGGTTCGCTCCAAGCGAAACTCGCTTGGAACCTCAACGACGCCGCCGACCAGATCGGAACGTTCTTCAAAGAAGTGCTCGCCACTATCGAGTGCGTATCCAAAGGGGAAACCTACCGGCACGCACAGTCGAGAGGGCTGCAAGGCGCCTTCGCGGAAGCGCTGGTACAGATGGACAAGGCGTTCGAAGCGATGCGCGAGGGAATCATCCGTCAGCGTGAAATCGACTTCCACGTCGGCACCCAGAAACTTTCTTCGGAAAGGCTGTACCACGATTTGGGCACGCAACAGGGCAAGATCGGCAAGATCGTGTCCGTGCTCGACGAAGTCGAGAAAATCGCCAACCGCACCAAGACCGACGCGCAGGAAAGCAAGGTCGCCATGGTCGAAGTGGTAGGGGCGCTCCGGAGCATTTCGGAGATGGTCCTCCACGTCCGCGCGGCAGTCGCTTCGCTCGATACCAAGAAGGGCGAAATCCTTTCGGTAACGGGCGTCATCAAGCAGATCGCCGACCAAACCAACCTGCTCGCGCTCAACGCCGCCATCGAGGCGGCTCGCGCGGGCGAAGCGGGACGCGGTTTCGCCGTAGTGGCCGACGAAGTGCGCAAGCTGGCGGAAAGTTCGAAACAGGCGGCCGACCAAATCGCGCAAGTGATGGGGTCGGTAGCTTCCGAAATCGAAACCCTCGACCGGGACTCCGGCCTCATGACCGAGGCCGCGTCCAGTTCGGAAGGGCTCGTCGCCGGAATCGAAGCCAAGTTCGAACGGTTCGTCCAGGGTGCCGACGCGACCGCTTCGCAGATCGCTTTCTGCGAAACGGTCACCTACGCCGCGCTCATCACCATCGACCACATCCTCTACAAGACGGGGGTGTACCGGACCATCCTGCTCGGCGTGGATTCGCCCGAGGCCCAAAAAGCCCGGACGCCCCATACCGAATGCCGGTTGGGCAAGTGGTACCACGGCGAGGGCGAAGCGAAATACGGGAAACTCAAGGCTTTCAAAGCCATGGGGAAACCGCATTCGCTCGTTCACGACAACGGTATCGCGATTCCGGGAATCATGGTTTCGGCCGATTGGCGGCACGACGCTACGGCGCAAGCGACCATCTCCCGGCACATCGCCGAAATGGAAACCGCGAGCGCGGAAATTTTCGCACGTTTCGAGGATCTCATCCACGAAGCTCATCCGAGCGGAGTGGACATGTTCTGAAAAATTTTTCAAAAAAGGAGGAGATCAAACCCCCGGCTCAAGTCCGGGGGTTTTTCCTTCGTTGCGGATCTTACGAAACGGAATTTACGCCTTCTCGAAGGCGACGTTCCCGTCCCGGTCGAGCACCGCTTTGAGGGAATCCCCTTCCCCGACTTCTCCCGCGAGGATTTTCAGGGAAAGCGGGTTGATGACGAAGCGCGTGACGGCGCGGCGCATCGGGCGGGCACCGAACTCGGGATCGAACCCGAGCTTCGAAACCGACTTGCGGACTTCCGGCGAGAATTCCACGCGGATGCGGCGTTCTTCGAGCATGTCGGACACTTCGTGAAGCAGGATGTCGGCCACCATTTCGAGCGCGCCTTCGGAAAGCGGATTGAACATCACCACGTCGTCGATGCGGTTCAGGAGTTCGGGGCGGAGGTATTTTTTCAGCTCCTGCACCAGCGCCTTACGACCGGCGTCGGGATCTTTTTCGAACCTCGCCGACGCTTCTTCGGGAGTCGAACCGCCGAGAATGGCCGACGGGTCGGTCACGAGGTTGGAAGTCATGATGACCACCGTGTTCTTAAAGTTCACGGTTCGGCCTTTGCCGTCGGTCAGGCGGCCGTCGTCGAGAATCTGGAGGAACACGTTGAACACGTCCGGGTGGGCCTTCTCGATTTCGTCGAAAAGAATGACGCAGTACGGCTTGCGGCGCACGGCCTCGGTGAGTTGTCCGCCCTCTTCGTGCCCCACGTAGCCCGGGGGCGAACCGATCATGCGGGCTACCGCGTGCGATTCGGAATATTCGCTCATGTCGATGCGGACGAACGCGTGCTTGTCGGAAAACAGTTCGTCGGCGAGCGCTTTGGCGGTTTCGGTTTTTCCCACTCAGGTGGGTCCGAGGAACAGGAACGACCCAATTGGCCTCTTGGGGTCCGAAAGCCCCGCCTTGGACCTCTGGATAGCCTCTGATACCGCCTTAAGCGCGGCGTCCTGCCCTACGACGCGGTCGGAAAGCTTGTCGAAAAGTTTCAGATATTTTTCTTTCTCGGTTTCGAGGAGTTTTCCTACCGGAATTCCCGTCCATTTCCCGACGACTTCCGCGATGTCTTCGCGGTCGACGCGTTCGCGGAGCGCGGATTCCCCGCGGGAGTGGATTTCGGCGAGTTCGGCCTCGGCTTCGGCGATGTCTTTCTGGATTGCGGGAATTTCCGCGTAGCGGATTTTGGCGACGTTCGAGAAATCCATTTTGCGCTCGAAATCGAGGGCCTGGTTGGAGAGCTCGTCGATCTTGGTACGGCCATCCTTCATACGGTCGATGAGCTTCTTTTCGCCCTCCCATTTGGAAAGCCCGGTACGCAACCGTTCGCGTTTGGTGGCGATTTCGGCTTCGAGTTCTGCTTGGGTGGCGGCATCGAAATTCTTTTCGGCCTTTTTGGCTTCGCGTTCGATTTCGAGGGAGCGGATTTCCTTTTCGAGCTTGTCGAGTTCGACGGGCTTCGAAGTGGAACTCATCTTCACGCTCGCGGCGGCTTCGTCGATGAGGTCGATGGCCTTGTCGGGGAGCTTGCGGTCGGTGACGTATTTTACCGAGAGTTCCACCGCGTCTTCGAGCGCGCGGTCGGTAATCGAGATTCCGTGGAAGGTCTCGTATTTTTCTTTAATGCCGCGAAGGATGGCGAGCGTGTCTTCGATGCCCGGCTCGTCGACCATGACCGGCTGGAAGCGGCGTTCGAGCGCGGCGTCCTTTTCGACGTATTTTCGATATTCACTGATAGTGGTCGCGCCGATGACCTTCACCGATCCGCGGGCGAGCGCGGGCTTGAGGAGATTTCCGGCATCCGCGCCACCTTCTTGGTTTCACGCACCCACGATGGTATGGAGTTCGTCGATGAAGAGGATGATTTCGCCTTCGGATTTTTCGACTTCCTTAATGACGGCTTTGAGGCGTTCTTCGAATTCGCCGCGGTACTTGGCGCCCGCGATGAGTGCGCCCAAATCGAGCGTGAGGAGCCGCTTGTTCTTGATGGCGTCCGGCACTTCGCCGTCGACGATCTTGCGGGCGATGCCTTCGACGATGGCAGTCTTGCCTACGCCCGGGTCGCCGATGAGGACGGGGTTGTTCTTGGTGCGGCGCGAGAGGATCTGGATAGTGCGGCGGATTTCGTCTTCGCGGCCGATGACGGGGTCAATCTTGCCTTTGCGGGCGAGTTCGACGAGGTCGATGGTGAATTTGGAAAGCGAACCCTGGAGGGTTTCGGCATCCGGGGACGTGACCCGCTCCCCCGCTCTCATGGCGGTAAGCGCGGTTTCGAGCTTTTTCTTTTCGGCACCGGCTTGGGCGAACGCCGTTTTCAAAGACGAAGCTTCGGAAACGGCGAGGAGGAGGTGTTCTTCGGTAACGTATTCGTCACCCATCTTTCCGGCGAGGGCGATGGCCGAGGCGAGCGCCGATTTGAGTTCGCCGTCGAGCGCGACGTTGACGCTGCCCGACTGGACGGACGGGAGTTTGCGGAGGATTTCCGATGCCGAGCCCGCGAGCGCGGCGGAATCTGAGGCGGCGTTCTTCAAAAGCTCGGGGACGATGCTATCCGGAGCGGAGAGCATGGCGGCGAGCAAGTGCGCCGGAGCGAGCGTGGTATGTTTTGCCGAATACGCGAGGGTTTCGGCTTCCGACAAGCGCTTCTGGGCGCTGTGGGTGAATTTTTCGAAGTCCATGGGAGCGGGGATGAAGAAGTATCCGCCTCTTCCGTAAAGGATTTCCGCTCGTTATCCGAGGATGTCCTTTTTGGATTTAGCACGTGCATTATATATGTGCTAATACAGGAACGCAAGAGAATTTTCGGACAAAAGAAAAATCCCGCCGAAGCGGGATTCCGAATTTCTCGAACGTCACGGCACACAACCGGGATGTCCGGCCGCGAGTATGACGATGGCGAGCAATCCCCAGAAGATCGCGGGAATCATCGGCGACGTCGAACCCGAAGCGCGGAGCCAGAGGACGTACGTCAACGAGTTGAGTCCCATGACGACGGCAGTGGCCACGTCGGCCATGCCGCATCCGAAGAACTTCTCGCTCAGAAAGAGAAAAACGATGCACGTAATGGAACCGATATGGCCCAAGACGTTGTAAACCGGATGCGCTCCGGGATTGGCGTATTTGTGTATCGCTAACATGGTACCTCCCTGTTCCAGTTTTTGACGGACCGATGATACGGAGGAAACCGCCAACGTCAAACGGCTAACGGACCATGAACGAATTGATTTTGAGGTACGTGGTTCCCGCGCCGCTGGTACATTCGGCCGAAAGGGAGGCTAAAGCCTTATTGGTAGGCTTCGTGATTTTATACCGAAGATCGCTGGAGTCGTTTTCTCCTCCGAAACCGTATCAGGAACCGGGTCAGTAATTATTATCGCAGCGTCCGAGGAGGTTGTCAGAAAACGAGGTGAATTTCGTATACCCCGTAAGTGCGGTATCGCGCATGACTCATCCGCAGCGGTCATCGGAAACCCCGTACGACTTCACGTTGTACAGAACCTCCGAAAAGACTATCGCGCCGCTGAACGCGTCAGTGAAATAGGTTACGTAACGGGGTTGTCATCCACAAACGACCGCTCCTAAGGATACCGTACCGGCGTTGATTGCCGCGCTCGATACTCAGGACGTCGAAATTCCGTTGTTCGCGGTAAGGGCGACGACGTTGCCGAAATTATAATTGACGTTCGTCCATCCTCCCCCGTCGGTCGTCATGTCGCAAAGCACTTGGAACGCGGGCGCGGAACCGGCGCCGTCGTAATCGATCGAATACGTGCCGTCCGAGCTCGCCGGATAAGCGGCTTTGATAGCCTTGCAAGAACCGGGAACGCACGCACCCGAGACGTTGGCGTAATTCGCGGAACAGCTGGGCGGGTTGGCGGTTTCGGAACCGTACGCGGATACCGCGCCGTTGGAGCAAAGGAACGACTGGGCATACGTAAGCGTTCCTCCCGTTACCGCTACTCAGGAAGAGGTGGCGACTATTAAAGCGCCGTTGGAAAAGGAAGGCACCGCATACGAGTGCCCGTTGGACGTCTGCGTCGAAGGGGCGCATCCGATTTGGGCGGAAACGCTCACGGCTACGCCGTCGACGAGGGCGCCGGTCGCGTTTTTCGTAACGTCAGCCGCGATGAGTCAGGCGACCGAACCGGTTACGGAAGCGTTCGCTGGAAAATTTCCCGTCACCGTGGCCTTCCCGGTAGCGGCGGAAATGCCGGCGACCTGAAAATACGTCGTCAAACGGGGTTTGCTTCCGGAAGAAACGACCGAGTCCATGGCACCCACCGTAAGGTATTTGGAATCGTAAAGGCCCTGCCCATAAGCGGCGAGGGCGGATGGGACGGAGAACGGTAAGCCGGATAACGACGCGGTTTTGAATTTTTCGGGATTGAGCTTGAGTTTCGCGTAGTCGGGATTTCCGGCGGAATAGTTCGTTCCCGGAACGTTCCAATCCCCTCCCGTAAGCGTCGTTTGCGTTCCGTCCACGTAAGCGAAAGCGCCGGAAAGAGAAGCGCCGGAATTATGGATGACGTAGTACCGGGGAGAATTGTTGGTGATGACCGATTCCGAGGAAATGGCCGTCTGGAGCGACCGCACGTTCGCCGCTACGACGGAGTCTTTGGCATCCTGGGAATATCCGGAGAGGGCAAGAAAACCGACCGTCGCGAGAACGGCGAGAACCGTTATGACGACGATGAGTTCGGCGAGGGTAAAGCCGGCGAACGTGCGTTTCGCTCGGCGGATGGCGGGATTCATCTGAATGATCGCGATATTTGTTAATTTTTCCATAAAGAGTATATCCGAAGATTTTCGAAAGAAAACACCGTTCCGAAGCACGAAAAATCCCGCCGGAGCGGGATTTTTCCAAAAGACGGAATTACTTGTTCACGAAAATGTCGGCTTTGAGCGAATTGTCGTTCTCGTCGCGTTCGGCGAAACGGTTGTCCGGATCGGCGGTGACTTCGAAGGTGTGTACGCCCGAGAAATCGATGGCGAAGCTCGAGAAGTTGACCGATACGTCACGGCACTGTCCGGAGAGGAGCTTGACGTACTGGGTCGCGCGGAAGCTCGTGTTCTTGGAGAGGTCCTTGAATCCGATGGAAAGGTCCTTGAACTGGCTCATGTCGGCACCGTTGTTGCAGACGGTAGCGAGCACGTTGCGGGCGCCTCCGTCGCGCCCTACGCGGGTGACGTAGAAGTTCGCGTTGGCGTACTGGTTCTGGGCGTAGTACTGGTTGGCGGTCGGATCGTAGTAGGTGCTTCCGTTGTAATAGACGTTTCCTCCGTTGGTATAGTAGACGTTTCCGTTTGAGTAGTAGGTCGTACCGTCGGTCGCGTAAGACGAACCGTTGTAACCGTTGTTGGAGTAGTACGAGCCGTCGGTTCCGTTATTGGAGTAGTATGACGAGTTCGAGCTGCCTCCCCAGTAGTATCCGCTCGTGCCCGGTACGTACTTGTCGTAGCAGTGGGAATCCACCGAGTACGAGTAGTTCGAATAGTCGGAGTCGCGGTACGAATAATTGTTGGAGTAGTTACGATCGTCGGTCGCGTAGTCGGACACGTAGCGCGAATACGGACGCCAGCTGTTTCCGTTCCAGTATCCTCCGCAGTCGTAGCTGCCGCCGTTGGAATAATACCAAGTGCGTCCGGCGTACGGATTGGTTGTGCGGTCTTGGTAAAGGTCGGAAACCGGATCCTGGTAGGTCTTGCGGGAAGTCGTCGGAGACGTCCAAGAGGTTGAAACCGATCCTCCGCTCTTCATCGTCGGCGCGGCGGCGACGTTCTTGGAGTTGTTCGTGAGCGAGGATTCCGGAGTCGAACCGTTCCACGCTACGGACGCGATGAGGCCGTAGGTGCGGTTTTCCTTGCGTCCGTACTGGCGGACGTTGGGGAGTTCGACGTTGGAACACGTGCCGGCAGCCGGTGCGACGCCGGAGAAATTGCGTTCCTGACGGTCGCTCGCGGTGCGTCCTACGGCGACGCGGAGAGTTCCGCCGTTCACCGGAGTGTTTCCGCGGTTGCAGACGCGGACGAGGTACGTATCGGAATTGTCGTATTGGTACGCCTGTTCGATAGTGAAGTCCGGAGCTTCGTCGAAGTACCGGGCGAACGGCGAATAGTACGCGGCGGATGCCTCGGCGAAACCCGAAGCGGCGATCGCCAGCGCGAATGCGGCGGAAGCGATGCGGGAAGTGGTACGCATATGCGGAAGATGAATTGGATACTCATCGCGACTATAGTAGTTTTATACGAAAGTCAACACCTTTCACGAGTTTTTTTTATTTTGTCAAATATAGACTTGCGGAAAGGTTTTTTATCATTATACCTCGGTCAGGTTCTTTAACATCCGAGCCGCGTACGACCCCCTGGCAGGGGCGTGCGCGTAAACAAATCTTCCACAGGAGGCCTTTATGGCAAACGTAAATAAAGTATTGGACGGCAAGAAACACCGCAAGCCCATCGCCGCCTATTGGACTCCTTGGGGCTCCATCGGCAACGGCACGGTGAACCTTACCGGTTCCGCCCACCTCTTCGTCGTCGAATACGACGACGGTACCGAATTCCGCATCCTCGCGGACTGCGGCATCTACCAAGGTCCGGGGTCGAGCGAAGCGAACCGGACGGCGCTCCCCCTGGAGCCGTCGTCCATCCACCTCTCGATTCTCACCCACGGCCATGCCGACCATTGCGGCCGGTTGCCCGTGTTCGTGAAGAACGGCTACTCCGGAGAAATCTGGATGTCGGCGTTCACGGCCATGGTAGCGAAAGCTTCCCTGGTCGACGCGGCGAAACTCACCCTCAAGCAATACGAGGCGGAACAAGCGGCGTTCACGAAAAAATGGGAAGAACTCAGCGCCGCATGGAAACTGGTCAGCGAAAGCAAGGCTAAGGGCGTCAAGCGTTCGACCGGCAACGGCGACCGCATGACGGTAACCGACGCGAAGAAGGCGAGTGCCGAAGACGTCGCCAAGGCGCAAGCCCTGCTCGACAAATACGGCATCGACGTCCGCGCGGACATCGTGAAAGTCATGGAGCCGAAGCGTCCGGTCGAACCGCTCTTCCTTCCGGAAGACGTGGAAAAGACCGCCGCCAAGTTCAAGGCCGAAGCGATGGACACCTGGATCGCCGTTCCCGGCGCTCCCGGCGTATCCGTAGCGTTCTTCAACGCCCGCCACGTGCTCGGTTCGACTTCGGTCGCCTTCCGGGTGCACGGCATCGGCACGAGCAAGCGCCAAAGCAAGGTGTTCGTCCTCTCGGGCGACCTCGGGCCTACGCGCGACTTCCAACCGCACGGCGGTGCGCCATCGATTCCCGATTGGGTCCACCCGGACCTCGTCGCCGTCGAATGCACCTACGGCGGCCGTCGCCACCGCGCCTGGGAAGAGACCGTGAAGGAACTCGAGAAGGTCGTGCTGGACGCCGCGCGCAAGCGTGACATCCTCATCCTTCCCGCCTTCGCCCTCGACCGGGTGCAAATCGTGATGCACATGTTGGTAACGCTCCGTCAGAAGGGCGCGTTCACGGGGGAAATCTACCTCGACACGCCGCTTGGCGAAATCTATTCGGGCATGTACCAAAAGCACGTGCCCGCGTATGCCAAGACTCTGAAACCGGGCGCGAAGACGTTCAAAATCATCAAAAAGGACTCCCGCGACGGCATCTTGATGATGAAAGGCTTCAAGATCATCGTCACCTCTTCCGGCATGGGAACCGGCGGCCCCATCGGCGAATACTTCCGGAAATATCTGGAAGACGTCCGTGCGGAATTCCTCTTCACCGGCTACATGGCGGAAGGAACTCCGGGCCGCGCGCTGACCGAAGGCAAGAAGCTCATCACCTTGCCGGAAGTCGGAGCCACGTTCGAAGTCCGCGCGAAGATCGGCCGTCTCGACGGCCTCTCCTCGCACGCCGACGAAAACGGGGTGCGCGAATGGTGCGGCGTCGGCAATCCCGCCGGTTCGGGCAAGGTGAAAGCCAAATACCCGAACGTCCGCATCGCGCTCATCCACGGCGAAGCGGAAACGTCCATCCCCTCGATGAAGCACGCCTTCGGGCGCCGCCTCTTCCCGGAAAAACAAATCCTCACCCCGGAGGTATGCGAACGCATCTACCTCTGACCGGTTGCCGAAAGGCTCCGGGAACCAAAATCACGTCCGACTAGAAAGGAGCGGACGTACCCATCAAGCCCGGAACCCAAGCGGTTCCGGGCTTTTTTCATGCCTTTTTCCGAAACGTTTCCATGTTTTTCGTTTTTCCGCGGGTAGTCTTCTTTCGGCTCCGGAAGCGAACTCCGGACCCCGGGAACCGCTTTCCCGGACGGGGAGGCTCCGCGCTACCGCCTCTCCGTCCGGGGAAACGCCCCGAATGCTCGTTAACATCCGCAAACGCCTCCGGGCATTTCCAAGGAGTCCGCCATGACGCGTTTCCAAGACTATCTCAAGGCGGAAATTTTCGCCGAAACCTTTTCGAAGATCTTCTTTTCCGGTCCTGCCGGAAGGGCGGTCGCCGTGGTTTTCGCCATAACCTACGGATTTTTCTCGATAACGTTCGGCGCCGCCTATCTCTTGTTCAGAATCTTTTCCGCGGTCGTGAAAACGGTCGTTTCCGCATATCTGAACAGTTCTTTCCATATCCGTGGGAAAATTTTGCGAGATTTGAAAAGCTCCGTACGGAAATTCGGCGACCGGATGGAAATCAGGAAAGGCGACGGTTGGACCGCGCTCGAAATATCCGGAAACGGGCTTCGGGACGGCGGATTCTCCATCGCCTTGGCCTACCATCGAAAAACCGACGCGGTGCGGATTTTCCGCAGCATGCCCGGCGGACAGCTCGAACTCGGAACCGACGAAATACTGCGGATCCTCCAAAGGGAGAACGGTTTTCCGCATCCCGAAGACTTTCCGACCGTCTACTCCAACCTCAGAACCCACGTACTTTAGAAAGGAGGACTGCCATGTCCCGTAAAATTTTTTCCGCCACCGTTTTAGCGCTGGCGATTACCGGCTGCGCGACAACCGAACGGAATTCCGATCTTGCAAACCGACCGAACGGTTACGAACCCTTGCGGACGCCTTTCGTTTCAGAAGCGGATCGGGGAATTCAAAAACGCGAAAGGGACGAGAAAATCCGGCGTCTCCTTCGCGAAATACGGGGAGAATCGCCATGAGGAAAATTTTTCTTTTCGCATCGTGCGTGGCGTTCCTATCCGTATCGAGCGCCGGGGCTTCCGAGATGGGTTCCGAGGAAATGCGGCTCGTTCGAGCCGCGGAAGAAATTTCCGCGAGCGCGATGGACGACGATGAAAAAATCGAGCGCCTTACCGAAATAGGAGGCCGGGTTCGTGAAATCCGAAGCCGGCGCCTTTCGTCGGAAAAGCCCGTCCGAACGCCCATCGCCGAAGCGGTTCCCGCCAATCCGAGACCGCTTTCGACGTTCGTGCGGAACCAAACGCGCCAAGCCCTCTATCCGGTACCGACGGAAGACGACGACGAACCGGAACCGACCGCACTCGTGCGGTTCGGCATCTCGATACTCCGTTTCGTAGGCTGGACGGTCGTCGTCGGAATATCGGCGGCCGTCCTATTGTTCGTAGGAATCGTCGTCACGGCGCTATTCCAGCAAATCGGGGAAAATCTCAAAAGACCTGCCCCGCGAACGCGGGCCAGTCCAGGAAATTCCGTAACCCGGGACGGAGTGGTTCCGGCACGGCTCCGTTAAAGAAAGGAAGGAAAAAAACATGTCCATGCTGCCCGATTGGGTCCGAAGGAATCCGACCCGCTACCTCGAACGCCTCGGGTACGAGGCGGAAATGCTTGCGAACGCGTTTCCGGCGTTCACGCTCATGACCGAAGGCCCCGTTCTCTACGCGGAGGGCGACTTCGTCACCCTGAGCAATAACCGCTATCGGGTACGGGCGTTCTATCCGGAGAATTATCCGTACGAACCGCCCATTCCCATAGTAACCGATCGGGACGTGGTGGATTTTTGCAAACACCGTTCCGCCCACGATTTCCACCACTTGGGGGAGTCGTCGGAAATGGGCGGGCTCAGGCTCTGCACCATGCGCCGTGACGATTCGCACGGACAAGGATGGTTGCCGGATTTCTCGATCGTCACGGTCTTGAACCTGGCCGCCGCCTGGCTCCACGCGTACGAAGTCAAACGCGCTACCGGAACGTGGATACTTCCGGAATGACGAAAACCCAAACCGAAACCAATTTTCAAAAAGGAGTACGAAATGGCAAAACCTCTCGACCTCGAAGCGCTCGGCATTCCGGGCAACCGAAATCCCGCCCGCGTACGGGAAACCATGGGAGCGGTCGTTCCTTTTACCCAAGGAACGGCGGATCTCGAAATCGATCACGGCGGATCGGTCGCTCCGGCCGAAAAACCATCGGCAAAAACGGAAAACGGAACTTCCGATCCCGCGGCGGACGCACATTTCCGCTCGCGCATCGGACGTCGCTTCCGTTCGTTCTAAACCCGCCCCGGCCAAAAATGCCGGGGCTTCTTTTCGAAAGGAACGATCATGAAAAGTTTGAGTCCATCACCGTATCTGAAAAACAACGTCCGGCGCGACGCCCTCCATCCTCCCCTCTCGGAAAAAACCGTAAGCGTCGTGGGGTTGGGCGGAACGGCGGACGTCGCGCTCGATCTTCTGAAATCCGGCGTCACGAAATTTCGGCTGTTCGACTTCGACGCGCTCGAATCCGGCAATCTCGTCCGGCACGCGTGCGGAAGTCGGTACGTGGGAACGAACAAGGCCGAAGCGACGAAACTGCTGCTCGAGGAATATTGCGGGCACGAACTTCCCGATGCCGTCGCGGTTTCGAAAGACGTGTTTTCTCCAGAATCCGGATTCGAATCCGCAGTCCGGGAATCCGACCTCGTCATCGTGGGAACCGATACCGACGCGAGCCGGGCCTACGTGAACGACCTCGCGGTCGAAACCGGAACTCCCACGGTCTATGCCAGCATGTTCGAGAACGGTTGCGGCGGCGAAATCTTCGCCTATCGCCCAGGCGGATGTTGCTACGGGTGCCTGATGCTCCACCAAGAACGCCACGAATTCCTGGAAAAGTACCAGAAGACCGCTCATAAACCCGACTGTTCGTCGTCACGCGACGTACGGAGCATGCCCGGAATCGGCATCGACCAGCGGTTCCTTTCGGCGATCGCCTCACGGCTTTCGCTCGACACGCTGCTCGAAGGTTCGAACCATTCGCTTCCGAAAATCGGATCGAATTGGATCGTATTTTCCGTTTCCGGCATTTCCGAAATATTGGAAACCCCGCTCTCGAGCCTGCGTTTCGAAATGGATCCGCATCCGCAATGCCGATGCCGGCAGTACGGATGACTCCCTCTCCCCTTCGAAAGAAGGGGTTTTATCGTTTTACCGAAAGATAGTCCCCGGTTCCTACCGAGGAATTCCCCAACCAGTAATTATCCGAATATTCTGCGGAACGCCTCCAAGGCCGTTCCCCCTTCGATAAATCCCGGACTCGTCGCCACCGTGACGAGCCGGGATTTTTTGGCGAACGCGAGGACTGCCTGCTTTTTCAGTTCGAAAGGCACGTAGTCGAGGTCGGGCGCGAAGAAATCGAGGTCGAGATTGAGTACGGTGGGGACGTTGAAATCGATTTCGCCGTTTTCGAGCCGCGCGAGCGCGGATTCGAGTTCCTCCTCCCCTTCGATCTTCACGATTTCCCCGACGAATCCGCACCTGATTGCCGGGTCGATATAATTGCCCACTTCGGTTTTCGTATTTACGAAATCTTCCACATAGGAACAATCCCCCGCCATCCCCAGATCGAGGTCGAAACCGTTTTTCCAAAGGTCGCTGTGCATGTCGACGTGCACGAGCCGGAAGCCCCTGGAAAGGATTCCGGAAGAATACGCTTCGAGCCAGAACGCGAGCGCGAAATTATGGTTGTCGAAAACGTGGAACGGAACGCCTTCCCAAACGGTGGAAACGAACGATTCGAGACCCGGCATTTCACGGTTTCAGCCACCTTCGACACAGTCCCGGAACGCGGTACGGTCGGAAAGTCGGACGTCGGAAAAATCCCCGAATATCCGTCAGGGGACTTTCAGAGACAGAACGGCTCCGCCTTCGGGCTGACCGAAGCGGTTGTTCCCTACGGATTGCGTAATTTCGGAAGGCGATTCGAAAAGGACCATGCTATGGGCGTGCGAACATTACGGCACCCACTTTGGCGACGGCGTTTTCGAGCGTGTCGTTAACGATCTGGTAGTCGTAGAAATCCTTTTCTTCCATTTCGACCATCGCATTGGCGAGGCGGATGTTGAGCGAATCGTCGTCTTCGGTTCCGCGGCCGCGGAGGCGGCTTTTGAGTTCGTCGATGGACGGCGGGAGGAGGAAAACCGTGGATACGCGGTACGAACGACGCATGAGTTCTGGCCTGAGGTGCGCCATTCCCTGCGGGTCGACGATGTACACCGGGCTCTTTCCGTGCGAAACGATGCGTTCGAGTTCGTCGGAAGAAGAGCCGTAATAGTTGCCGTGCACGAGCGCGTATTCGATCATTTCCCCGGCGATGATCTTCGCTTCGAACTCGGATTTCGAGAGGAAATAATAATGGACCCCGTGGGTTTCCCCTGGTCTCGGCGCGCGCGTGGTGGTGGTGACGATCTTTTCGACGCGTTCGGCGTGCTGGGAACGGATTTCGTCCCAAACGGTGGTTTTTCCCACTCCGGAAGGACCGGAGAGGATGAATACGGTGTGCTGGTTTTCCATGCGTGGAAGGTACGGGATTTCGACAGGAAATCAAGGGTCGGAAAATCGAAACCCCCTCGTACGAGGGGGTTTCTTTCGGTCATACGGAATTACTTCGCGTTCACGGTCCACTTCTTTCCTTCGGTCCGTCCGAAGACTTCGGGGTCGTAGAATTCGAAGATCTTGGTCGGAGGGACGGAGTACGTTCCGGCGTGGGTAGCGCGGAAGACGTAGGAACCTTCGTAATCGCCGGATTCGAGAACTTCGGAATACCCGAAGTACCGGTCGTCGAGGAATTCTTCACGGTCGAAGAAGGTGTCCTTGGCGACGGTTTTCGACTCGGTGGCGAGACGGGTGTTCACGATTTCGGCGCCGGCGGGAACGAACGATTCGAACGCGACGCGGTCTCGGGCGTCGGCCGCGATGACGCGGTAGCGTACGCGGACGAGCTGTCCGACGCGGACGGCCGTAATCGGATCGACGTACGAGTAGACGTCTTTGGGGTACTTGAGTTCGTCGTAGCGGATCTTTCCGGCGGCGTACGCGGCGTTCTCTTCGGCTTGGAGCGCTTCGACGCGCTTGCAGTCGTTCTGGTCGTAGTATTCGGTCTTTACGAACATGCCTTCGTCGCGGGCGGCGATCTTTTCCGCCGGAACCGGGTACGAGAGCGAGAGGTCGTAGTAAAGTTTTCCGTTGCCGGTCTTCGAGAAGTTCAAGGTGGAATCTTTGGGGACGTCCTTGAGGTCTACGCGCTTTTCGAACGAACGGGTGAGGTCGGTTTTGGAAATGCCGGTTTCGGAAACGTTTTCGCCGTTGAGATTGGCCTTGGCGACGAAGTTGGTGACCGAAGCCGCGTCCGAAGCTCCGCGTGCGGCGAACGACGAGACGACCGCGAGGGTGTCGATGGTCGAACCGTAGCTGCCGTCCGACTTCTTGGCGCGGGCGAGAAAACGGGAAACGTTGTCGAGAATCTGCGATACGTCGTCCTTGTCGCGTCCGAGTTTCACGACGGCTTCCATGAATTCGGCGCTGACGCGTACTCGGGAATATTCGCCGTCGTCCGCGAGGTACGCCCCGCGGGAATCGTAGACGAGCGACGATTTGAGAAGGTCGTCCACGTAGGTTCCGGCAATCTTGTCGAGCGCCGCCACGTCGGCGGGCGCGAGGCTCGGGATCTTCTTGATGCGGGCGATCGCGGTGAGTGACGCCACCTTTTCGGAGGCCGAGAGCTTGGAGGCGTCGACGAGCTTCCACATCTTGTAGGCTTCGTAGTCGTCACCAACGCCTGCGAGTACGGCGGATACGGCGGCGAGGCGTTCTACGGTCGGGTATCCGCAGACGTCGGTGGGGACCGAAGCGTTGGGGTTGGCGGCCGGAGGCGTGCAGTACGGGCGCTTGTTGGCGTAGAATTCCTTCTTGAGGTACGACGCGGCTCCGTTCATGAGCGAGGAGTCCACCGAGATTCCGAGGGCGCGGATTTCACCGAGGGCGCGGACCGCGTAGGCAGTCATGCGGAAGTCGGATTCCTGCGATCCGGGCCAATATCCGAAGCCTCCGTCGCCACGGGCGTAGGAAACCATCGAAGAAGAGTAGTCGGAAAGCGCTTCACGTACGGTCTTATCCGAACGGACGCCGTTTTCGTAGTACGGAACGGTGCGTTTGTCGAGGTCGAACTCCGATCCTACGGCATCGGCGAGCCGCTTGAGGATGACGCTCGGCATGACGGCCGAAGTCCGCTGTTCCACGCAGCCGTACGGGTAACGCACGAGGTAGTCGAGCCCTTCTGCGGCATTGCCGAAGAGGCTTGCCGAGTAGCGCACGAGGAGTTCGCCGCGATCCGGATCGATGCCCGCAAGGTTGAGCTTCTCGTCATACGACGCGTCCTTGGTAGCGCCCATGGTCGCCACGGTTTCCCAGGTTTCGGAACGGTATACCGGAACGGTCTTTTCGACGGAGTCCGACTTGTCGCCCGATTTCGCCGTGAAAGCGATTTTGGCGTTCACGCGGTCCTGTCATTGCGTTACGTCGGCCGGAACCGCCTGGAACGCGACGGCGGCGGATTCGCCGTTCTTGATGAGCACCTTCTTGGACGGCTTTTCGATCGCGAGGTTGTCGGCCGTGACGGATACGTCGAACTGCGCGTCCTTGCCGGTACGGTTGTAAACGACCGGGGCGAGCGTGACGGAGTCGCGCGAGCGGAAGATGCGCGGCAGGTTGTCGTTGACCATGACCTCCTTCGAAGTGGTGACGGTGGTCTGAGCCAGACCGATGCGGTTGTCGGCGGAAGTCGACACGACGGCTTCGATCACCCAGGTGGTGAGGTTGTCCGGAAGGTTGTCGGTAGCGACGGTGAATTTGCCGTTCTTGTCGGTAGTGAAATCCGATCTCCAGAACGCGGTGTCTTTGAATACCCCGCGTTTCTTTTTCGCGTCGCCGCCCTTGCGGTCTTCCCCGGCTCCGCCCTTCGCCCCGTTGGAGAGGTCGAATGACTTCACTTCGAGCTTGTCGACGAGGTTGTTGAGCGAAATCGCCGTCTGCACGCCGAGATAGCGCTTCATTTCGTAGAAGAACGCGAACGGGTTCTTCTTGGGATTTCCAAGGAGCGCGAGTACCGATTCGTCGACGACGGAGAGGCTGCCGTTGGCGTTCGCTACCGGATTCCCGAGCGCGTCCTTCACGAATACGGTGACCGAGAGCGGATCGCCCGGAGCCTTGCGGTCTCGGTCGGCCTGCACGGTGACGTTCAGCCGTTTCTCGTTCGGCAAGACTTTCACGACGGAGAGCGCGCGCTTGTAGGTAGGAAGAACCGCTCCCTCGGTTTTTCCGATGAGGAACGCCTTTACGTAGACGTTGGGAATATGGCGGGATTCGAGCGGGATTTCGATCTTTTCGGCATACGAAGAAATGTCGCGGACGAACGCGTCGAGAACGGCGTCGTCTTTTTCGACGGTCACGAAGACCTTGCCGGAATTCACCGGAGATTTGAGGGTGAAGACCGCCTTTTCTCCCGGTTTGAGAACGGTTTTTTCCGCCGTGAGTTCGGTGACGGAGTTATTGGTTCCGCCCCAGGAAACATATTTGTCGGTCGCGGCGTACGCGTATTCGGAAGCGATGGAATCCACGCCGTTCTTTCCCGAGTAGGTCGCGCGGATTTCGAATTCCCCGCCGGTGGCCGGGAGATATTCGGTACGGTACATGCCTTCGGAATCGGTGGTCGCCGAAACGGTCTTCTCGACGGTTTCGACCATTTCGTTTTCGGAATAGTAGGTTCCGTCGATGCCGAGCTTTTTCACTTCCTTCCATTCGCGGCGGACGAATTCGACCTTGGCGGATTTTCCGGAAAGCGGTTTCGCGGCATGGTCGAGGATCACGCCGTCCACCTTGATCGGATCGCCCTTGTTCACCCAGTACGGAGAGCGGATGCCGATGTTGGCGTCGGTGAGGTGGAGAACCTTGGTGACGGTCTGCGTGACGGATTTTCCAGTATCCGGATCGGTCGTCTCGATATTGAAATTGTAGAGTTTTTCCTCTCCGCCGGAAGCGAGTTCGGGCATCTGGTACGAGAGGGTCGAGCGGCCGTTCGCGTCGAGTTTGCCTTCGAGGGTTTCGACGAACTGGTCGGAATTGTTGCAATATCCCCAATAGACGCAGTCGTAGTTGGAAGACGCGGTACCGAAGCGGAACGCGGAATATTCCTTCGGGTCGAAGAAGTAGTTCTGCGTCATGACCCCTACGGAATACTTGGCCATCGAGACGGCTCCGCCGAAGTAGTATTCGGCCGAGAACGGGACGGATATTTTCTCTTTCGGAAGGACGTCGCGGGCGGTTTCGGACGCCAAGACCTTGAACACCGGCTTCACGTACTGCTCGACGAAGAAGTGGCCGTCGTTGTAGACGTAGAGGGTCTCTTCCCCGGCCTTGGCCGGCGAAGTGATTTCGAAATCGTAACGTCCGGTCTTCATTCCCTGCGGAAGTTCGAACGAGCCGGCGAAATTCGAATTCTTATCGGCTTTTATGGAGATTTCCTTGAAGGTTTCCCCTTCTTGGTTCAGGAGGCGGATCTTTACGTCCTTCAGCGGAGAAGGCGCGTATCCGTCCGGATTGAAACGGCGGAGAAGGCCTTTGAAATACACGGTGTCGCCCACGCGGTAAATCGGACGGTCGCCGTATACGTAGGCGTAGTCCTTGGTAGAGGAATCCTGTCCCGAAACGTATCCGAAGTCGTAGTTGGAAACCGAGTCGGACAGGGTGGAAACCACGCCGAAGTAGTTGGCGTTCTTGGCTACGACGAAGGCGACGGGACGTTCCGTTTTTGAAATTTCGTAAACCGAACGTTTGGCGTTCCAAGTGATTTTCGCTTTTTCCGGACGGGGATCGCCGCCGTTACCGTCGTAGGAATAGGTTTCGAACGAAAGGTCGGAAGGCGTCGTCTTTCCGTCGTAGGAAGCGGCGAAGAGGTACGAACGGTCGGTTCCCTGTTCGAGGGTGAGCGAAAGGTTCGAACGTACGTAGAAATTCGAGAATTCGCGGTCGCTGTCGCGGTATCCGCCGTCCGCGACGTTGAAACGGTCGTATGCGGAACCGCGTACGAGCACGAACGGCGATTCGGCTTCGCGACCGAGGACGTCGGCTTCCACGTCCACCTGTTTGGGCGAAAGTTCCCAATGGCGGTTCTGCAAAGCGACGTTCGCTTTCGAGACCTTCTTGCAGTTCGGGGCGTAATTCTGCCTCCACGAATTCGCCGAGAAACGGAAGTATTCGTTCGCGTCGGTTTCGCAGACTTCGATGTTGGCGGAGTCGATGTTGACCGATTTCATGCCGAGAACGATCTTGGCTTCGGCAGGAATGACGTTGACGTCTTTGGAAGCGGACGAATAGAGGTATTTGTCCTTTTCGGAAAGGTTTCCGGTCTTCGCTTTTCCGAGGTCGAAGTCCGCGGCGAGAGCGTTTCCGTAAACGTCGGCAGCGCCCTTCGCGAAACGGAAGGCGTAGTCGGTCTGCGGATTCAGTCGAACGGAAGCGACGAACGCCTGCTTGTCCTGTATTTTCGGACAGGTGAAAACTTCCTTATTTTCGCCGTTC
The DNA here is from genome assembly GCA_049301335.1 of Patescibacteria group bacterium. Taxonomy (GTDB): domain Bacteria; phylum Patescibacteriota; class Gracilibacteria; order BD1-5; family UBA2023; genus JANJWP01. The sequence continues at coordinate 8,562 of JBAQKV010000097.1, read as the reverse complement.
ACCCATTCGTAACGGCCGTCGGGCATGATTTCGCGGACTTTGGAAGCCGGAACGGTAACGAAGGATTCCTGACGGTTCTGGATGGGCGTCGTCGAATAGACGCACGCTTCGGTGGGCGAAACGAGTTTGAAATCGGAGACCTTGAATTCGGGAGAAACGACGTAGTCCTTGGTGACGTCGGCCTTGAGCGACGGCGAAACTGACTTGGAAACGACGAGTTTCACGCTCGCTCCGTACGGCATGGTTCCGAGGAGCTCGCACTTGAAGCTGGTACGCTTCACCTGTTTTCCGGCGTCGTTGTCGTAAACGTCGCGTTCGTAGGAGGAAAGGTCGCAGTCGCTTCGGACTTTTCCGTCTTCGCTCACGACGTACGCGCGGCCCTTGGCGAATTCGACGTCCTCGTCGAAATCGATGGAGAGGATGCCGTTCTTCGGCGGAAGCCCGGGGACGAGTTTTCCGTATTCGTAGACGCTCGGCGTATCAATGAGGACGCCGGTTTCCGAGAGGTTCTTGTACTTCACTTCGACGTTCGAAATGAAGTCGTTCGAACGGACTTTCCATTCGGCGGCCGTTTTCATGGCCACGTTCCCGAACGCCGGCATGAGGCCTTCAGCGACGCGGAGCTTATAGGTGGCGGAATGGTCGAGCGGACCGTCCCTTCCGGTAATGACGAAGGCGTTGGAGACGTCGCCGCCCGCCGGAGCCTTGGCTACGGCCGGAACGACTTTGCCGCTGGCGTCTTCCTTGAGTTCGAGTTTTTCGGTGAGCGCCTTCGCCGAGACGTCGGTGGAGAATGCCACCCAGATCCCCTCTTTGGGAGAAAATCTCGGCAGTTCCGCCCCGGTATCGACGAGGGCTTTCAGTTCGGGGGTGCTGAATTCGGTTTTGAATTCGTCCTTCATCGGATAAAGGAATCCGCTGGAATTCGAAACGGTGACCGCGTATTTCGCGGAACCGGCGAGCGGCTTGTCGAGAACGTATTCGAGAACGTTTCCGGCTATCCACGAACAGCGGCCCGGAACGGCGGGTTCGAATTCCAGCGGACACGGAATCTTGTCCTTTTCGGAGAGCGACGCGAGCGCGACGACCGGGATGTTGAAAATGAAGACCGGGTTTTTGGAAAGCTTGTCGGTCGCACCCGTGGGGATCGCGCGCGAAACTTTCACTCCGCCTACGGCTTCGACCTCGACCACGTAGTCGGTTCAGAGCTTCTTGCCGCGCGGAGTGGCGATGTCCTTGGAGAGCGTGAATACGTATTTTTCGCCCACCGTCATTTTCTGCTGGAGCGCGATGGACACGACGTTGCCCGATTTAAGGGACGGGTATCCGGAAAGCCCGGAAGAAACGGTGACGTTGGCGGAATTGACGGTCGCCGGGTCGAGATCGGTGGAAAAGGTGAAATCGATCGAGGGGACGTCGAACGGAACCTTGCGGTATTCGAGGCTGAAGTTCGCTCCCATGACCTGCGGAACCGCGTACATTTCGGCGTATTTCATCCAGCCGAAAACGCCGCCCGCCGCTACGAGAGCGGAGAAAACGGCGACTGCCGCGCCTTTGAAGCACTTCTTTTTGAACGCCGGATCGGCGAACTTCGCCCGGATACGGGCACAAACGGGAAGTTTTCCGACGGTTGCCGAATGCGATTCCGGAGAGGTTGCCGGTACGGTTTCGGGTGCGGATTTTTTCTTATTGGCCATATGCCGGACGGTTATGGGCGTATTAACGGGATATTAATCCGAAAGACGCGGTTAGCAACCGCTCTTTACCTCTGACGAAAAACCCTTACCATCGTGACATGTTCGCGAAATTTCCGTACGAAAACCTTCTCGTCTGGCACGAAAAATGCGGCCGCCATTCCCTCCCCTGGCGGAAGGGTTTGGGGGATTTCGACGAAAAGGCCCGCGGATACCGCGTCTGGCTCTCGGAAATCCTCCTCCAACAGACCCAAGCGTCGCGCGTCGCGCCCTTTTTCGAACGCATGGTCGAACGTTTTCCGACCGTGGAATCGCTCGCCGAAGCCGATTTCGAAACGTTCTTCCCGTATTACGACGGCCTCGGGTACTACTCCCGTGCCCGCAATCTGCTCGCCGCGGCAAAAAAAGTAACGGAGGACTTCGGCGGCGTCTTTCCGAAAGAAACCGAAGCCCTCAGGACCCTTCCCGGAGTCGGCCCGTATACTGCCGAGGCCGTCCGCGCGTTCGCATACGGAATCCCCACCCTCCCCTTCGATACCAATCTCGAAAAAGTATTCTCGCGGTACTATTTCGGCTCGCGTTTCCGAAAGCTTTCTTCCGAAGAGAAATCCGAAATTACGGCCTCGTTCCTGAAATCCGGCTTCGACGCCCGGACGGTTTCGTGAGCGCTCATGGACTTCGCCAACGTCGTTTCCGTAAATTCGGTGGCGAAAATCGATTGGGAAGACTACCCCTTGCCGGGTTGCCGTTTCCACGAAACCCACGGCGCGCTCGAGGACCGTCCGAAAAAACGCCCCGAACGTTTCCCCATAAAGGACAGCGTGCTCGTGGCAATCTTGGCCGACCATTCGGGGAAAGAGCTGTTTTCGGCCCGCAAGGACGGAGCCGCAGCGACTTCTCCCCAAATAGGAGCCAGGCCCGTCCTTGCGGGCAGAAACGGGGTCGCCCCCGATTATTCCCCCTTCCTCGTACCGCCGACCGAAGGCGACCCCCGGGAGGCCATAAAGCGGCACTTTCTCGAAATGGGGCTCGCGGTTTCGGTACGGCCGTCGTATTCCAAAGGCTTTCTCGACGGCGCTCCGCTGGCGTTTTTCCGATGCCGCGTACAAACGGGCTCGCCGCAGTCGCCGACGTTCCCGGAATCCGCCTTTGAAGATTGGTGGAAATCGGAATCGGAAGGTAAGGAAACGGATTTTTTCAAACTCCCGTAACGTGCCATCTCGGCCTTTACTTGGATGCGGATTTAGGTTAATGTCCCGTCAAGTAACTTTTTCGACCATGGACATTTCCAAATATTCGGAAACCGTGAAAAAATCCGTACTCGCCGCCGCCGTGTTCTGCGCGACGGTGACGGCCGTTTCCGTTTCGTACGCCGCGCTCACCGCAGGACTCACTGCGGCTGACCTCAAATCCGCCGGAAACCAAGTTTCCGTAGCGTCGTGGAACCGCATCGTGAACTCCGTTCTCGAACTCGACGCCCGCACCTCCCAAGTGAATTACGTGGAAGGTGCGATCGGCACGAGCGCGGCACTCACGCTCCCGTACTCGACGAGCGTCTATACGCAAAACTCGATTACTCTCCCGGCGGGAAGATGGGAGGTTACCATGGCCGCATCGGTCATCGGAAACAACTACGGATACAATAACGCCTGGAACGCTTACCACGTGCACCACAACCTTTCGAGCACGCAACCGAGTTATACGGCATACCAGAGCCACTCGTATTGGGCGGAAGGCGCGCCGTACGCGAATTCTCCGGTCATCCAAATCGTCGACGTACCGAGCGCCACGACGCTCTACTGGTTCACGTGGTTCAACTGAGGCAAGGCGACCGCCGACGATACCGCGACGTACTACTATTCGTATCCGTCCACCGTCGAAAAGCCGTATTTCTACGCGAAGCGTCTCCAATAATCGCCAATGATGAACCATTCCCTCGGCAATTTCGCCAAAGGCGCCCAAATCGGTGCCGGATTCTGCGCCGCGGTCATCGTAACCTGGACCGCCGTCACATATGCCGCCGCGGCGTGGTGAGCCTTGCCGAACGCCGGAACCACGCTGTCTTCGGCCGCATGGAACGATATCGTTTCCCAACTCAATACGCTCGCTTCGGCCTTGAACGTTTCAAGCGGGAACGTCGGCGTGGGAAAAACCGCTCCGGACGCGAAACTCGACGTGAACGGGGAAATGATCCGCAACGTGTTCTATCTTGAGCCGGGCGCGGTCGTGAACGTCGCGATGCCGGGCTGAGCTTGGACGAACCTCGGCGGGGGGTGGAACTTCACCTACGCCAAGAAGTCCGCGACTTCGAAACTGCTCATCACGGTGAACGCGACTTCGAGATGGAATCTGAGCGCCTCTTCGGGATGGTGACAACTCGGAATGTACGTCGGATGAACGCTCTACGATTTTTGAGGGAACTACATCGCCGCGACCGACATGCACACACCGGGCATGTACCGCAGAGCGGTTTCTTGAGTTCCGAAGGGCGCGGTAAGCATACAGGGCGCGATTCTCCAGAGCAACGCCAGCCAAGTCTGCATCGGATGCGCCGGAGTTCCCAACATTACCATCGAAGAAATCTACTAGTTTCAAAAATCGTCCATACCGAGTCTTTACAAATCTCCCGTTATCCGTAAGTTCGAAACGAACCCGGAAACGGGAGATTTTTTTGCCAATACTAAAACGAAATTTCGAAAGGGGCACCGATGTCCAAGCAACTCTGCAAAGATTGGTCGGGATACACGCTCATGGACGGCATGGGGAAGGTGACCGTCCAAATCCGCAACGGGTACGTAACCACCGGTTACGAACACGTCACCAAGAACTTGCCACCGTTCCTCCGCTGCTACGAACACCCCGGCAGCGACGGGAAACCGGTTCGCAAGTGGGTCCACGGCGTGTCCGAAACCCATATTCCCGCTTTGGACGGCATGTATCCCAACGCCGTCGTCCAACTCTACCACAAGAAGGCCCGCGAAGAGCGGGAAGCGAAGGAAGCCGAGGCCAAACGTGCCGAAGTTCCCGCCGCATCCCCCTACGCAGGCTATTCGACCCGTTCGGCAGGCACACGCTTGTCCGCACGGGCGTAACCCTTAAGAGATGTCCGTTACCCAACGTTCGTCTCAGGCCCCCGCCACAAGCGGGGGCTTTCTTTTTCCCATTCCCGGGTACAATCCGATCAACCGAAACCCCATGAATCTCCGAAGATTTTTCCAATACTCCGCCGTCTTCGCGTTCGCCTCGCTTCTGGCGTTCGCCGTTTTGCGGTACGCGCTGCCCTTCGAATTGCCGAACGAGCCGTATTCGACCGCCATTCTCGACCGCCACGGGAACGAAATCGGGGAAACGCTTTCCGAGAAAGGCTACCGTCACCGCCCGCTCGCCTATTCCGACGTTCCGGAGTTCACCAGGAACGCGCTCGTTTCCCTGGAAGACCGGCGGTTCTTTTCGCATTTCGGACTCGATCCCGTCGGCATCGTCCGAGCGTTCTACCGGAATTTCCGGTACGGATGAGTGCGCGAAGGCGCTTCGACGCTCGATACCGGACTCGTGCGCAACGCCCTCTGGATCGAAAGCGACCGGACGTGGGGGCGGAAACTCGCAGAAGCCGTTTACGCCCTCCGTCTCGACGGGAGACTTTCCAAAGAAGCGATTCTCGCGGAATACCTCAACCGCGTCTCGTACGGAAGGCTTTCCAAATGATACGCCGCCGCCGCGAAAAGCTATTTCGGAAAAGAACCGAAAAACCTTACGGAAGCCGAACAGGTCGCGCTTCTCTCTATGGGCAAAAACCCTTCCAAATACGATCCGGTAAAAAATCCGGCGGCTTTCCGGGAACGTTTCGAGAACGTCGCCGAATCGCTCGCCGAAACGGGCGTCCTCCCGAAAGAAAGACTCCCCCTCGTAATCGCGGAAAAACTCTCGTTCCCCGTTCCGAAAAACTCGCTCCCCTACGTCGCCGATTCGATCAAAACCGGGAAAATCCGAACGGAGAACGACGGACGCCCGTTCTTGAAAACTTCGATCGATCTCGACCTTACGAACCAAGTCCAAAAAATCGCCGACGCCACGCTTTCGGAAATCGCGTGGCGCAACGTTTCCGATTATGCCGTCCTCATGGTCGACCGCGAAACGAAGGAAATACTCGTCCTCATGGGCGGAGCCGACTACTCGTCTTCCGAAGGCGGACAGGTGAACGCCGTCTTCGCGCCCAGACAGATCGGTTCGACGGCCAAGCCGTTCACCTACCTTCTGGCCATGCAGGACAAGGGCGTGACGCCCGAAGATACCGTTCTCGACCTTCCCGTGGCGTTCGAAACCGCCGAAGGCACTCCGTACGAACCCAAGAACTATTCCCTCTCCTACCGCTGACCCGTCACGGTCGCCGAGGCGCTCGCGGGTAGCCTGAACGTCCCCGCGGTCAAGATGGCGGAAAAAGTGGGCGTGGGCGAACTTCTGAAATTCATGCGTTCGCTCGGCGTCACCACGCTTACTGAAGACAGTGACCATTACGGCCTCGCTCTCACGCTCGGTGTCGGGGAAATCCCGCTCTACGAGCTCCTGCGGGCCTATACGGTATTCTCCGATGCCGGCACCTTCTGCGACTTCGTCATCGTTCCGGGCGATCGGGCGCCGTGCCATAAGGCCGCCAAACCGGAAGCGGCGCTGAACGTCGAAAAAATCCTCACCAACCGGTCTTTCAAGCTCCGGGAATTCTGAGCGTTGACCGCGCTCGATTTCCCCGAGCATTTCGTGTTCGTAAAAACGGGAACTTCCCGAAATTTCCGCGACAATTACGCGGTCGGGTATACCAAGAAATACCTCGTCGCCGTTTGGAGCGGAAACAAGGACGGTTCGAACATGAAAGGCGTATCGGGCGCGACGGGGGCCGGCGAGATATTTTCCCGCATCGTCACGACGCTCGAAGAGCCGGGAGGCGCGCCGGCGGACGCCGCCCTCAAAGCCGACGCGTGAAGTTACCTTGAAATCCTTTCCCCTCTCGGCGGAACCCGGTATTTTGCTGATCCGAACCTCCCCAAAGCCACCCAAGTAACGATTCCGAAATTCGCGACCGGAATCGAATTCGACCGCTCGGAATGGAAGCTCGACGGAAAGCCGATGCCGAAAATGGGGATTACCGTTCCGGATTTGGGAAAGGGCGGTCACGAACTTACGATCACGCTCTGGAGATGACGCGCGAAGGTCGGGGAAAAGTCCGTCGAATTCATGGTGGACGGAGATTCGGAGGGGTAAATTTTACGTTCAATTTCGATTTGCAAATCGGGGGGAAGAATTGGTACAATGATACGAATACCCTTACCAGATTCCTATGCGGCACGAAAAAAACGGCCTCGGCATTACGGACTCCGTCTCTTCGAAAGTGAAGAACGCGCTCTCCCGAGCTGCGAAAAAACGGTTCTCCGGTTTCACGCTCGCCGAACTCATCATCGTCATCACCATCCTCGCCATCCTGGCGACCGTCGGGTTCTTAACGCTTTCGGGCTATTCGCAAGACGCCAAGGATTCGGCGACCAAGGCGAACGTGCGGTCGGTACAGACGGCCATCGCTTCGGAAAGCGCGGTTTCCAACAATTCCCCCAGGTACTACATCGTGCACGATTCCGGGGCCGCGCTTTCTGGAGCGTTCGTATACGTGGACAACGCCCAGACCGCCCTCACGGGAGGCGATTGGAACGTTCCGAATACCAATTATTCAGCCGGAAATCCCGATTACGTCAAACTGAGGCTCAATGCGGAGAAATTCAAAACGGCTTCGTCCGGATTCTTAACCGCCTTCGCCGCTTACGACCCGAAATACCTCTCGGTATGAGCGATGGACGCGACCATTCCGACGGCGAGTGGCAAAAAACGCTCGATAGGCTATTTCCAGGTGGCCTGAATTTCACCGGCGACGGGAACGGTATCCGTTTCCGGAAATTATCCCACGTCCTCGGGATCCGTTTCGGGGCTCGTCAAAGATCCGGCGGCGACCAGTTCGACCGGGGCCCTTATCGACGGAACGAAATCGGGTTCGCTGCCTTCGTGCGCGGTCGGGTACGTGTGGGATTACGTCACGTCCTCCTGTTTGACCACGTTCGTTTCCGCAACCTGAGGCACGGTTTCCACCGCGACCATCGGCGGAATCAATTACAAAATCCACAAATTCACGTCCGGAACCGCGACGTTCCAAGTAACCGCGGCACCCGCGGGAGCGAAAATCGAATACCTCGTAGTCGCCTGAGGCGGGGGCGGAGGATATTCTGGCAACGGCGGAGGAGGCGGAGGCGGAGGAGCGGGTTGACTGCTCTCGTCGACCGGTTTCGCGGTGTCGGCCGGAAACGCCTTCAGCGTCAGCATCGGCGCGGGAGGAGGAGCCGGCGGCAACGGCGGCAACACTTCGTTCGGCGCGATCGTCGCTCACGGAGGCGGCGCGGGCTGAGTGGGAGGGAACGCTTCCGGGCAGTCCGGGGGTTGCGGAGGAGGGGGAAATCCCATCGGAGGAAGCTATGGAAACGGAACGACCTGAGAAGGATTTCGCGGAGGTTACGTAGGTTGACTGAACCAGAGCGACAACGGGGCGGCCGGAGGAGGTTGAGCCGGCGGCGCGTGAGTCGACAACACCTGGTCGAATGCCGGAACGTCCGGATGAGCCGGCCTCGCTTTCGACATTTCTGGAATAAACATGACGTATGCCCACGGTTGAGAAGGAGGGGGTGGAACGTACTGGTATACCGGCGCGGTCGGCATTACCGGTCCGGCGAACTCCGGAAACGGAGGAGGAGGCGCCGGTCCGTCCGGATCGGCGGGTTCCGGCGGATCCGGCATCGTCATCGTCCGGTACCAGATACCGTAGACGACCGAAAAC
>JBAQKV010000096.1:0-9219 GCA_049301335.1 Patescibacteria group bacterium | reverse complement strand
GGCCTACCCGGGAACGAACCCGGTCGACATGGACTCGCTCGTCACCGACAAGCTCTACAAGGAAATCAAGGACGTCGACGGCATTAAGAAAATCACGTCGACTTCTTCCTTGGGTATCTCGTCGATTTCCGTCGAACTCGAGCCGGACGCTAAGACCGCGGACGTCATGGCCGAAATCCGCAACAACATCGGACGCGCCCAATTGCCGACCGACGCCAAGGATCCGACCGTCATGGAAATCAAGACCGACACGAACCGCATGTTCACGGTCTCGCTCTATTCCGAAGACGCTTCCAAAGTCGACAAGATCAAGCTCCGCGGCCTCGCCCAGGAACTCAAGGAGAAGATCGAAAAGGTTTCGGGAATCGAAAGCGTCGACTTCGACGGTACCAACGTCTACGAACTCCGCATCACCGTTCCGGAAGAAACGCTCCGTTCGCTCGGCCTCGTCGCCGACGACGTCGCCACCGCTATCCGCAGCGTCCACCGCGACGCGCCGATCGGCAACTTCGAAGTGGGAAACAAGAAGTACGACTTCCGCATCGAAGGCAAATATTCCGAAGGCCGCCAGTTCCTCGATACTCCGGTACCGCTCCCGTCTGGAAAATCCGTCCGGCTCGCGGACATCGCCAAACTCGAACGTTCGTACAAGGACAAATCCGTCCGCGAAATCGGCTTCTACCAGAACGAAGGCCCGCACGACAGCGTTGACCTCGTGGTCAACAAGAACGACGGTACTTCCATCTTCGGCGTTTCCGCCGACGCGAAAAAGATCGTCGAAGACCAGATGAAATCCCCGGAATACAAGGACGTCTCGTACCAGTATTCCACCGACCTCGCCGACAACATCATCGACGACTACAAGGAACTTCTGAACGAGGCGGTCACGACCATCGCGCTCGTGTTCGTGGTCATGTACCTGTTCGTCGGTTTCCGCGATTCGCTCTTCGCGACCCTCACGCTCCCGCTCGCGTTCCTTTCGACCTTCGCGCTTTTGTATTACGGAGGCTACACGCTCAACTTCCTCACGAACTTTTCATTCATCCTCTCCTTCGGTATCGCGGTTGACACGATTATCGTCATCGTCCAAGCCGCCAGTGCCAAACAGCGGGTGGGATACGATCCGAAATCCGCCATCCTCCTCGCGCTCAAGGAATACGCGATTCCGATTCTCTCGGGCGTCATGACGACCATCATGGCGTTCGTACCGATGATGACGCTGCCGGGCATCATGGGAAAATTCCTCGGATTCATCCCGGTCACCATCTTCGGCGTCCTCGCTACCGGCCTTGCGCTCGCGCTTACCGTCAACAGCGCGCTCTATCTCGCTTTCGTCGGACGTAAGAACACTTACGTCAACGACGCCGACGCCATCGAATACGCCTCCGACGAAGAAAAGGAACTCCTCGAGTTCGAACGTCGGTGAAAACGCCAAATCGCCGAAGGCAAAGCGCCGCTTCGCATCCGTGCCATCCACTCCGCGACTTCGTGGTACAAGAAGACCCTTCGCCGCTTCTTGGAAAGCGCGAAAATCCGCCGCACGGCCATCGCCCTTCCGGTCGCGTTCTTCCTTATCGGTTCGGTCGTGCTCGCCCCGAAGGTCGGCTTCAACCTCTTTCCGGCTTCCGACAATTCGCTCATCACCTACAGCGTCGAAGGCGCGGTAGGGGAAAAGGTCGAATCCTTCCATTCCCGTCTCGCTCCGGCGTACGACATCCTTTCGAAATATCCGGAAATCAAGTTCTTCTCCATTTCGGCGAAAGACAATACCGCGACCGTCACCGTCCAACTCCATAAATTGGGCGAACGCGAAAAGGCCAAGCAGCGCAGCGTTTTCGAAATCGAAGAAGTCCTCACGAAAGACCTCGAACCTCTCCGTCAGGCGGGGCTCAAGGTCGAATCCAAGGTTCTCAAGGGCGGCCCGCCGTCCGGTAAGGCCGTAGGTCTCAAGCTCAACGCCGATTCGTCGGACAAACTCGACGCGCTCATCAAGGTTTCCGAAGACTTCGAACGCGAATTGAAATCGCTCGAAGGCACGAAGAACGTTTCCACCACTTCCGGCCAGACTCCCGGACAGTTCGTCTTCGTATTGAGGAAGGACGTTCTCGCGGAACTCGGCATCCCGGCTTCGAAGATCTACGCCGAAATCCTTTCGACCATCAACGGCGCCAACGTCGGGTCGATCGAAGACAACGGCGAAGACGTCGACGTCGTGGTGAAGGTCGCGGAATACGTCGACGCGGTCGATCCGCAGGCCATCGTGGGCCATCAGTTCGCGTTTGGCGGAAAGAATTACCGCATCGGCGACTTCATCGATTCCACCGTGAAGAACGCGGTCGCTTCGGTAAAGCGCGAAGACGGCAAGATTACCATCACCGTCGAGGGCGACGTCGAAAAGGACGTTCTGCCGGCGGGACTTCAGTCGAAATTCGAAGAGTACGCCAATTCGTACGAGTTCCCCATCGGAATCACGTATTCCAAGGGCGGCGAAAACGAAGCCAACAAAGAACTCATCATCGCGGTCCTCGTTTCGTTCGTGGTCGCGCTCGTGTGCATCTTCGGCATCCTCGTGCTCCAGTTCAACTCGTTCGCCCAGCCGTTCATCATCATCTTCTCGGTCGTCATGGCCCTGCCGTTCATCATGGTCGGACTGCTTTTGACGAACAATCCGTTCTCCATGCCGTTCGGCATCGGGTTCATCTCGTTCACCGGCATCGCGGTCAACCACGGAATCATCCTCATCGACGCCATCAACCAGAACCTCAAGAAGGGGATGAAGGACTTCACCGCCCTCGTAGAAGCGGGCTCGAGCCGTCTCGAACCGATGACGCTGACGACCCTTACCACCGCCCTCGGCATCCTGCCGATCGCGCTCCGCGACCAATTCTGGTCGGGTCTCGGGTTCACCATCATCTTCGGTCTCGTCGCCGCGTCGATCCTCACGCTCTTCGTCGTGAAGGGCATCTACTACGAAGTCTTCATGCTCGACCACCCGTGGGGTAAGAAATTCGTCCGAATCGCCACCTTCCCGGTTCGTCTCCCGTTCATGATCGTCCGTTTCGTCCTCTCCCTGGTTTCCAGGAAGAAGCGGAAGGCATAATTCGATGGAAAAACCGTCGGAACCGCAGCGACTTTAGGACTCTAGGAGCCAGGTCCGACGGTTTTCCCATCCCTATTCGCATTACGTTCATCCCTTGTCCAAACACGCCTCCGCGCATTCGGCCGACCGCGCTTTCAAAGTCATCATCCTGACGGCCTTTCTCGACATTCTCGGCCTCGGGCTCATCATTCCGGTATTGCCCCCGATGGTCCGCGATTTCGCGACGCGCGCGGCGGCCGGGCTCGATCCTTCGGGAGCGGTGCTTTTCCACTTCCTCGGCAGCGTCGTCAGCGACCCGGCGGCATTGGCCAACGGGCTCGCGTTTTCGCTCTTTTCCCTCGGGATGCTCATCGGCGGTATCACTTTCGGTTCGCTTTCCGACCGCATCGGCCGTAAGAAAACGCTCCTCTTCACCGCTTCGCTCGCCATTTCCGGCTACCTGTTCTTCGGTCTCTCTTCGAGCATTCTCGCGTTCCTCGCGGGACGTTTCCTTTCCGGTTTGGCAGGGGGCGGGTTCCCGGTAACCCAGGCGTACATCGGCGACCTCTACGATCCTAAGGAACGGGCCGTGAAAATGGGTATGGTCGGTGCCGCGTTCGGCGCGGGGTTCACCATCGGGCCGGCCCTTTGAGGATTCATTTCCGGCTTCGGATTGCATACCGTCGGTCTCATCTCGGCAGCGGTCATGTTCATCGATCTCCTGCTCATCTACTTCGTGCTTCCCGAACCGAAACACCACGCTTGGCACGCCAAGAAACCCGAGCATGAACTTTCTGCCCCGTTCCCTTGGGCCGAACTCCTTCCGGTATACGCCGTGGCTTTCGCCGTAGCGTTCGGGTTCTCGGGCATGCAGTCGACGTTCGGATTCATTCTCCCGGAACGTTTCCACGTCAGCCAACAGTCCGTAGGGTACGCGTTCGGCATCGTCGGACTCACGAGCATCGCCTTCCAGGGATTCCTGATCAAGTACGTCCGTGCGGTGTTCCTCGAAAAGGGCATGCTCCTCTTCGGATTGTCCGTCATGACGGTCGCATTCGCCCTCTTTTCGATCAATCCCTTCGTGGTCGCGGCCTTCGCCATCCCCATGCTCTTTTCCGTCGGTTTCGGAAGCGTGAACGTCTCGACTTCGGCGCTCATTTCCCGTATCGCCCCCGGACATGCCGGACGCGCGCTCGGCACCAACGGTTCGGCAATGAGCTTGGCCAACATCTTCGGCCCGCTCGTGGCGAACGCGCTGTACTCCATTCAGCTCTCCGTTTACGGAACCCAAATCGGGTTTTGGACCTATGCCGCTTCCGCCTGCTTTTTCGCTCTCGCGTTGCCGATGGCGTATTTCGGAATATCCTCGCACCATCCGATCTTCGCCCCGAAGAAGGCCGGTTAGTCCGTCAGTAACGACGATCCCGACACCCCGCCCATGCGTACTACCGCTTTCCTCATGCTCGTTCCGGCGTTCGCCCTCGCATCGTGCCTCACGACGGGGCGCTCGGTGGCGACGTTTCCCGAGAAAGCGGCGAGACTTACGGCGGAGTCGCAAAAAACCGTGCTCGTCATGGGCGATTCGCTGACGGCCGGCTACGAACTTCCGCCAGAATCCTCGTACCCGGCACAGTTGGAAAAACTCCTCAAGGCCGACGGGTACGACTACCGCGTAACGAATGCCGGGGTTTCCGGCGATACGTCCGCCGGGTTGCTCGAACGCTCCGATTGGCTCCTTTCCGACCCGTTGCCGTCGCTCGTCGTCGTCTGCATCGGTTCCAACGACGGCCTCCAGGGGCTTTCGCCCGAGCAGATGGATAAGAACGTCCGCGCCATCGTTGACAAAATCCAATCGAAAGGCGTTCCGGTCGCGCTCGTCGGCGTAAAGATTCCGCGGAACCTCGGTGCCGACTATCTCGAAAAATTCGAAGCCGTACACCCGAAAATCGCCGCGGACGACCGTTTGCCATTCATGCCGTTCCTTCTCGAAGGCGTGGCGAAAGACCCCAAGCTCACCATCGGCGACGGTCTCCATCCCAATGCCGCCGGATACGCCGTGGTCGCCAAGAACGTTTTCGAATTCCTCAAAAAGGAAAAGCTCGTTACCAAGTAGCGAAGGCCGAAAATCACCCCCATTCCCATGATTCGCATCCATGCCGTCTCCAAGTCGTTCGTCTCGGGCGACGAGACCGTAGAAGTCCTCCGCGATGCCAATTTCATCCTTCCGGACGGCGCGTTCTATGCCGTTACCGGACCTTCGGGATCTTGAAAATCCACGCTTCTCAACCTCGCGTCGGGGTTGGTGGTTCCCGATTCGGGCAACGTCTTTTTCGACGAGACCGATATCGCGCAAATGGACGAAGACGCGCGCACGCGTTTCCGGGGGAAACATATCGCCTTCGTTTTTCAACAGTTCCACCTCGTGCCGAACCTCACGGTCGAACAGAACGTCGAACTTCCGCTCCAACTCAACGGGCTCGAACGCCGTTTCGATACCGAAGCGATTCTTGGTCGTGTGGGGCTTTCTGGAAAAGAAAACCGCTACCCGTTCGAACTCTCCGGCGGAGAACAGCAGAGAGTGGCTATCGCGAGGGCGTTCGTCGGGCACGTGCCGTATTTGTTCATGGACGAACCGACGGGAAACCTCGACCGGAAAAACGCCGACCTGGTCATGGACCTCATCGGCGAACTGCGGCACGAAACGGAGGTCTCGATTCTCGCCATTACCCACGATGATCTCGTAGCCGCTAGGGCGGACGTGCGGTTCAAAGTGGGGGAAGGGAAGGTGGAAGAGGTTTAGCCTATTCTATTTCGAACGTTTCGTAGGCGTCGTTTTCGATATCGTCGTTCGCTTTCGAAACGTACTGCTCCGCCTGAAAATCTTTGCCGACGTTCCATCATGCTTTCGATTCTTTGCGGAATATCGCGAGCGGGACGAAGGTGTTGGGAAGGTATTTTGCCACCACCACCCGAACGCGCTTCCCATTCAAGTATCATTTAAGGATGACGTAGTCGTTGTGTTCCGTAATTTGGAACATCGAAACCGAAAGGCCCCGATGGTATTTTGAAATGAGGGAGATGAGTTCGTACTCGATTCGGGTATCGAAAGCCGAGAGGGATTTTTGAAACGTCTTCGTTAGGACAATCATTTTTTCTTAAGGGATTTTCCGAGGTTCGAAAGGCCTTTTCTGACTTCTGGCGAATCCCAAGCCTTATCGAATGCCACCTCGTCAAAACTTACCCGGATAATGTCCGGATTTTTCGTGTAGGCCCGAACGAAGTTCGTCAGAACGAAATTCATGGAAAGTCCTTTTTGGGAAGTAAGCGTTTCGAATTCTTTTTTCAAAGATTCGTCGAGACGCAGGAGGAGCGAAGTCATTTTTATTGGCTGGTGATATTATCAATAGTATATCAAAATGATATCATTTGAAAAACGTTTTGAAAATATCCGTTTGATAATACGGGTGGCCGTAAGAAAAACTTGGAAATACGTAAGAAAAAACCGCTCCGAGAATGGGGCGGTTTTTATCTACGGGGCCGATTATTCCGTCGGCTCGTCCATCATGGCGAGTTCCATGGCGAGGTCGTTATGCGCTTCCCCGATTTCGTCGAAGACTGCCTTCTCTTCTGCGGAAAGGGAATTCGGATCGATGGTGCGGAGTACCGCATACGCCGCGTCCACGTGGCTTTTTACGGCCGCATAGCCTTCGTCGTTTTCTACGGCTTTATTTCCGTGTTCGATAATCGAGCGGAGGTTCGCCGCTTTCAATTCGAATGGAGCGTCCTGAAGGTTCACGATTCCGAGGACGGCGTCGTTAGATCCGTTGGAAATGGCACTGGTTTCCTTCTTTTCGATTTCTCCGTCGCTATTTTTCGATTCGATCGTCATCTTGGATAAAGGCAAAGAAATGAAATTTTGAGAAAACCGTTTTACGCCGGACATTTCATGTCCGCGTGTTCTTCCATCGTATGCGCCGGAACGGCGAATTCGAGGCCGATTTCGATGAGGCGGTTCGTGAGATGAAAAAGCTTGTTCTTTTCACTCCCGGTCAGTTGGACGTTTTCGAGCTCGTGGATGAGTATGTTCGCCGAAGAATAGGCTTCGGTAGCGCGATCTCGCGTCTCGCCGAACTGCATGAGCGCATATGCCGAATCGAGATTTTCGGAAACCTTTTCGAGTTTCTCGTGAACGTCCATATCCATGAGGATCGCTTCCACCGAGCCGGCGTAATTGCCGGTGAGGATGGCTTTTTCCTGACGGGTTTCCGCGACGAGGGAGGTGGTGGCTTCAGTTAAGGCGTCTGCCCAATCTTTTTGGATAGGAGTGGCGTTCATAAGAGGTTTTTGGTTTGTATTTTCACGCCGGAATTTAGGCGGTTTGGGTTTCGGTTTTCGGTGCGGAGGCTTTTTCGAGACTAAGGTGTCCGTCTTCGGTAAGAAGGCCTATTTTTTTGAATTCGGCTTTGAGTTCGAAAGGCGTCTCTTCGCCATTCATCGTCATGCGTAGTGCCGGAGGCGGGTTGCCGTCCGTTGCAAAGAAAACGGACTCAGGTCATTTAAGCCTTTCTGAGACGAACGTACGGAATTCGGCAGCGAGGGAATCCTGATTCTTTAGGAATTTTTCAAGGTTCACCGGTTTTCCGTTTTCGCATCCCGCTGCGCCGAATTTCTTCAAAAGTTCTTCGGTGGCTTTGGGGCCGAGGGCGGAAATGCCGGTCCGATCGAGGAATACCATGGCTTCGCGGGCTTGTTCTTCTTTCTTTTCACCGTCCTTTACGGAAGAATCGTCGGATTCTTTTTGGAGTTCTTTCAGTTCTGCTTGGGCTTTGGAAGTTTTCTCGAGGGCTTGTGCGTAAGAGGTTTTGATGGAGTCCTTCACGGCGGCGAGGGTCTTTTTAGAGTCTTGTTCGTCTATTTGTATGCCCTTGTCTTTGGCGATTTTGTCGACGGCTTCCTTATACTCTTTGAACTTGGGATCTTCAGGGGGCGGGATTTTCGAACCTTCCGGACCGAAGGTTTCTTCTACGAATTTCGCTTGGTCCGTTACGTGCTTCACATCGCTTTCCGCTCATGCGAGGATTTCTCTGGCGGCAGCTTTGCCGGTTTCGAGCGGGACGGGTTCGACCGTGAGTGAGTAGCCGTACTTGCCGACGATTTCTTTGCTCGCGGTTTTCCCATCAGGGGAGACGCGGACGAACTCGTCGAATTTTCATACGCCGAGGTATGTTCGGTCGAGGGCGAAGAACGTGCGTCCGTCGCCGGTCGAGTTGAAGTTGCCTGCGAGAGCGGTACGCCCGTCTACCGGGGATTTGTTCGTATCGGGGCTGGATTTTTGCGAATCGTTCTTGAAGAGGTCGCGAAAATCCTGATGGCTTATGACGCCGAGGTCGCGGAATTTTTCGGCGAAGAAACGGAGGTCTTCTGCGGCTTTGGAGGTGTCGCCTCCGTTCGCTTTGGCGTCTTCGAACGATTTCTTGAGGTCGGAGAGGATATCATGGGCGAATATTTTTGCCTCCTTGGATTCGACGTCTAATTTTCCAGATTCGAGTTTGGCGAGAGTTTGTTCGTATTTTTCAGACATGCCAGGATATTTCGAGATCCTATCGCGCATCTCTTTTGCCACTTGTGCGAATTCTTCCGTCTTCTTCTCCGCGACTTCCGTCTTCTTCTCCGCGACGATCTCTGCCTTCATTTTAACTTCCGCAACTTGCGCTATTTCGAATTTTTCCGCGAGTTTCGAAACTTCGGAAATGGAAATCGGCAATCCGTCCTGACATTCTCCCGCGAGCTTCACTCAATTACCGTTCGCTTCGCAATGTTTGATGACGCGCGCGAAAAGGTCGGCCGCACCGGGATTCGCGCCGAGAAAGGCCGTCGATTCCGCGACCTTCATGTCTTTCTTGTCTTCGTCGGGAAGGTCTCAGAAATTCTTTTCCACGAAAGCGAGCGCGGCTTGGGTGCCCGGATGTTCCTTCTTTTCCGTCGTATCCTTCGAAACTCCCTTCGGCGGAAGGGCTTCGTTCTGTCGGATTTCCGGTGCGTTATGGAATTCTGCCATACGAAAAATGGAGCGGTTACCGCTCCATTTTGTCACATGTTCTCAGGGGATGCAAAAATCTACTTCATTCCCTTAAGTATAC
>JBAQKV010000095.1:0-11529 GCA_049301335.1 Patescibacteria group bacterium | reverse complement strand
CGGTCCGATACTGGTCCCGTTCTTCGTCCTCGCCGTGAAGATCGCGAGCGTTCCGCTCACGTACTTCTCGACCTTCGTCCACGAAAGCGGCCACGCGGTCGCGGCAATCCTCGTGGGGGGCAAGGTTACCGGCATGGGCGTCGCCCTCGACGGCAGCGGGCTTACCACCACCCTCACCAGCGGGGCGTTCTGGCCCGTATTCGTCGTGAAAAACGCCGGGTACATGGCCGGCGCGCTCTACGGATCGTTCGCCCTCCTTTGGGGCAACCGGTTCGGGGGAACCGCCTGGCTGTTCCGCTTCACCGCGGGCGTCACCGCGGCTTGCACAGTATTGTTCACGATCTTCGCCATCGGTCCGGTTTCCCCCGGACTTACCGTAGGCATGCGCTTTTTCGCGCTCGCCATCGGTACGGTCGCGACGATCGCGTTCTGGAACGTTCCCAGGCTCGTGAAAAGCGAATTTTTCCGCGAATACCTCGCCGGACTTTTCGCGGTTTCGTGCCTGTTCAAAGCGTTCGACGACATTTGGACCGTCTACGTGGTTTCCAGTCGGCAGCTCGCCGATAACGACGCTTCCGCGCTCGGGGAAATCACCGGCGTTCCCGGTCCGGTATGGGCGGCTCTCTGGGCTTGCTTATCCGCATTCGTAATTTGGCAGTCCATCCGTATTTCCAGAAGGAGAGAACATGCGTGACACCCGTTTGAGAAAATGGGCGAAGTATCCCTTCGTCCTCGTAGCCACGGCGATCCTCCTCTTTGAGGAATTCGTCTGGTTCGCGCTTTTGGCGTTCATGACGAAAATCGGCAAATTGCCGGTACTTCGGCAAATCGGAGCCTGGATGGCTACGCTCGGAAAGTGGGGGAGCCTCGCGCTCTTCGTGCTTCCCGTAGCGGCGCTTTTCCCGGTAAAGATCTTCGCCCTTTGGCTCATGGGCGCACACCATCCGCTCCTCGGAGCGGTGACGTTCGTTCTCGCGAAGATCGTCGGAACGGCGCTCTTCGCCCGCATCTATACCATCGCAGAACCTAAAATCATGCAGTTCGAACGTTTGCGGAAATGGCGCGACGCCTTCCTCCGTTTGCGTAAAAAACTTCATGATTGGCTCCACGAACAGCCGTTCTACGTCAAAACCAAAGCCTTCGTCGCGCGTATCCGGGAAGATTTCCGGAACGAGAGCGAACATTGGGCCAAACGCCGCTTTCGGGCAGCCAGGGTCCAAACGCGCAAAAACCGCGACCGGGAATAATCCGAAACGAAACCACGAAAGGGGAAAACGTATGAAAAGTCTCAAAGAGCGCATCGAAGCGCTCTACGCCGCACAGGGCGATACCGATAGGGAAATCGATGCCGTCCTCGAAGTTACCGAATCGCTCTTCGCGGACAACCGTTTCGACCTCGTCGACGATTTTCTCCTGAGCGTCGACACGTGCCGTCTCGGACCGCTTTCGCTCGAAGGCATCCTCCGTAGCGCCTATCGCTTCCAACGCGCGCTCCCCAATTGGGAATATTTCCTCGGCGAAGCCCGGGGATTGCTCCAAAGCATGGGGCACGACGCGGACTTGCTCCTCGCCGGCCTCGTGCCGGTTTCCGAACTCAAGCAGCAATCCGCGGCCGCATAAGGAAGGATGCCGAAGCCAAAACCGCCAATATCCGCTGCAAGTGATTGCGGCAACCACCAAGGAAGCCTTCGGGCTTCCTTTTTTCGTGCCCCGATCCGTTCGAAAGCCGGACGACGGCTGTTTATTTATAAATTGTTTTGACAACACTTATCACCTGAATATATTGCAAGTGTATCAAGTACACCAGAAAGAACGAAAGAGGACGGAATGCTTTCCCGTAAGCAGATCGAACTCCCCTAAATAACTGCCCGACTTAATAAGTGTTAACTATACAATATATGGACTCAATCGCACTCGAACAAATGGTCGTGAAGGCCGGAAACCCGGAAGTCAACCTCGCTCGCATCCTCGCCGGAATCGAACGTGCCAAGGAAAACGGAAGGAGCGTCGTCATTTTCCCGGAAATGGCCGTTCCTGGATACCTCCTCGGCGACGAATGGGAGAACGACGCCTTCGTCCGCGAATGCGCCGACATGAACGCCGAAATCGCCGCGGCCACCAAAGACGGCATGGCCGCCATCTGGGGCAACGTGCTCGTCGACCAGAACGCGAAAGGGGAGGATGGCCGCATTCGAAAATACAACGCCGCCTTCGTCGCCCAAAACGGAGAAATGGTCGGCAACGGCGTATTCGACGGGCATACCGTCAAATCGCTCATGCCAAAGTACCGCGAATTCGACGACGAGCGCCACTTTTACTCGCTCCCGAAACTCGCTTTCGAGAAAAGCGTTTCGCCCGAATCCCTTCTCGAACCGTTCGAACTCGTCATCGCGGGCGTCCGCCGCCGCGTCGGCATCGTCATCTGCGAAGACATGTGGGACGAGGACTACGCCCTCAAGCCCGTGGAAATCCTCAAGAAAAAGGGCGCGGAAGCCATTATCAACCTCTCCGCTTCGCCCTACGGCATCGGAAAATCCGCCAAGCGCGACCGTCTCATCGCCGGACACTCCAAGGGAACCCGTTTCTACTACGCCAACAACGTGGGCATCCAGAACAACGGCAAGAACGTCTTCCTTTTCGACGGTGGCAGCACGATCGCCGAAAACGGCCGTATCATCGCCGAAGCGCACTCCTTCCGCGACCAAGAAGTCACCGAAGGTTCCGGAACCTTTTCCGGGGAACGCCCAGAAATCGCCGACGTGGCCGAAGGGCTCGTTTCCGGAATCCGAGCGTTCATGGCCGGGATGGGCAAGGAGAAAATCGTCATCGGGCTTTCCGGCGGCATCGACTCGGCCGTAGTCGCCACTCTCGCCGTCATGGCGATGGGCGACGGAAACGTCATCGGCGTCAACATGCCGTCGAAACACAATTCGGATACTACCAAGAACCTCGCCGCCCAGCTCGCCAAGAACCTCCGTGTCCCGCTCTACGAGGCCGGAATCCAGGACAGCGTCGACGCTACCAAAACCCAGCTCGAATCGGTTCTCGGCATGTCGATGGACAAAGAAGGGCAGACCCTCAACTTCGAGAACGTCCAAGCCCGCGACCGCGGCTCCCGCGTGCTCGCCGGAATCGCCTCGATGGTCGACGCCGTCTATACCAACAACGGTAACAAGACCGAAGTCGCCCTCGGCTACGCCACCCTCTACGGCGACGTGAACGGCGCTTTCGCCCCCATCGCCGACCTCTACAAATCGCAGGTCTACGAACTCGCCCGCTACCTGAACAAGATCTACGGCGATTCGATTCCGAAAGGCATCATCGACCTCATTCCTTCCGCCGAACTCTCCGACGCGCAGAACGTCGACGAAGGCAAAGGCGACCCCTTCGACTACCCGCGTACCGACGCCATCCTCCGCCGTTTCATCGAATGGCGCAAAGATCCGGAGGAACTCCTCGAATCGTACGTAAACGGGACGCTCGCCGCCGAACTCGGTCTCGGACGCGAAGTCACGCCAAGCAAATCCGTAACGGAACCGTCCGCTCCGGGTCTCGCTCCGTTTGGGGGGAAGTCGCTCGACACCGGAGCGTCCGATTCCGTTACGCTCTTCCCGGACGCCGCCGCCTTCGTCGCCGAAGTCGAACGGCTCTGGAAGCTCTACAAGATCAACTACTTCAAGCGCGTACAGGCTCCGCCGATCATCACCGTATCCAAGCGGGCGTTCGGGTTCGATCTCCGCGAGGCCCAGAACGGAGTCCACTTCACCCGCCGCTTCCAGGCTCTCAAGGCCCGCATCCTGGGTCAGTAAGGAACATGGCTCGAGGGTTCCGGAATCGGGTTCGGGATTCCGGAACCCAAACGACCCATAACCGCACACTCCCATGTCCCGCCTCGAAACCCTGAACGTCGCCGGAAGAACCGTCGTATTCGACGCCCGGCTCGTTTGACGCAAAGCCGAACTTCGCGACGCGCTCGCTTCCGACGAGTTGAAAAAACTCCTCTCGAAAACCGGTGAACGCACCGTCGCCGTCCTCGGTTGAGACGGTACCATGCTCCGTGCCGTAAAAGCTTTCTACGGCGAAAACGCCCCGTTCTTGGGGGTGAACTTCTGAACCAAGGGTTTCCTCCTCTCGGACCCGGCGGTTCTCGGGCGTTCCGACGCGAAATTCATGGAATTCGAATACCCGCTCCTCGACGTGCGTTTCGAATCCGAAAACTTCTCCTCCGAAGGCAAAGCCTTCAACGAAGCACAAATCAAGACCGCTTGAGGCCATCTGGTTTCGTTCGACGTCGAAATCGGGAACCACTCCGGCATCCGGCTCCGTGGCGACGGACTCCTCGTAGTCACTCCCGCGGGAACCACCGGGTACAACGCTTCTGCTTGAGGCCCCGTCCTTCCGCACGAATCGCCGCACCTGGTCGTCACTCCGCTCCTTCCGTTCGAACCAAAACGCCAAGGCGCCACGGTCTACGACGGACGCGAAACGGTCACGGTCCGCGAACTCGGGGAACGTCCGGCGGAATTCTCAGTCTATGCCGATGCCGATCCGGTCGCCGAAAGGGTGGTCTGACCCGCCGTCGTAACCGTGAAGAAGGCGCGCGAAACCGTACGAATCCTTATTGAAGAACGCGACGTCGCGGCATGGAAGGCACGAATTTTCAGAGAACAAGGATTTGATATCCTCGATTAATTGTATATATTACATTCAATAATATGAACGCATTCGGTATGGCAGGCGGAAAGGATGAAAAAAAGAAAATCCCCGTCGTCCTCTACGGAGGCGCCTTCGATCCGCCGACTCTCGCCCACGAAGCCGCGGTCCTCACGCTTTCCAAAATCGCCGATCGGGTCGTCATCGTCCCGTCCGGCCCCCGCTCCGACAAGGCGTACAAGGTTTGCGAAAAGAGCCGACTCCGCGTTCTCGGCATATTCGCCGAACGCTTCGCCGGTTCCAACGTCGAACTCGATACGGATTTCCTTTCCGGGGAGCTTGGCGAAACCACCACCCTCGGCATGGACGAACACTACTCCGTCAAATTCGGCGTTCGCCCGTACCAGGCGTTCGGATCCGACACCGTTCCCAACATGCCCGTTTGGGACCCCTCGCTCGAAGTGCTCCTGCGCTTGCCTAAGGTCCTCTTCGTCCGCCACGGCTACGACGTCGACCTCTCGGTCGCCGCCAACTACGTGCTCGCCGACATCGAAGCCGCCCACGACGTGCGCTCGGTCTCCAGTACCGAGGTCCGTGCCGCCATTTCGGAAGGCCGCATCCCCGAAGGCCTCGCCCCCGAAATCCTCTCCCATATTTTCGAAGCCGGACTCTACGGAGCTCCGCTCGCCGCCTAACCGAACCGGATATGAACCGATCCTCCGCACTCGTCCCGCCCACGTGAAACCCATTCGAATTCGGCGAACGCAAAATCATATGACAAGGCCGCCACGTGACGCTCGTCAGCGACCGTGCCCAAGCCGCTGGAAAAAAGCCCGTGGATTATGAAATCGCCGTCCGCAATAACGACCCGCGCATTATTACCGCCTTGCCGGTCACGAAAAACGGCGAAGCGCTCCTTATTTGGCAGTACCGCATCCCGATGCGCCGTTACGTTCTCGAAAACGTCGCCGGCCTCGTGGATGCCGGAATGACCCCGGCAGGTACCGTCGTGAAGGAAATTCTCGAAGAAACGGGATATTCCGTAAGTGAAAAAAACGTCGTCGATTTGAAAATCACCACGCCCACGTCTTCCGGCGCGACTACTGAGAAAGTCGAATGCTTCGCGGCCTTCGACGCCGAATTCGCCGGGGAACAGCGGCTCGAAGCCGCCGAAGAAATCGCGGTAGTCCGCCTCCCTCTTTCCACCGCTTTCGAAACCGCGCTCGCCACTGCGGCGGCAGGGGAGCTGGTCGATGCGAAAGTCTTCGCCCTGCTCGCGGTGGTAAAGGCCCGGTACGCCGAGATATTCCGAAAATAACCGACGAAGCCCGTCGTAACACTTGCCTAATCGCGTATTCCGGTAATAATCGTCAGGAATACGCTTTTTCTTTTCCGACCCAATGGCAGATTCCGCTCTCCAGAAGAAGTTCAGCGAGAACATCTTCGGACTCTCCATCCCCGTCCTCGCCCTCGACATCGTCATCTTCACGATCTACCGTGACGAATTCTGCGTACTCATGGTCGAGCGTGACCACGAACCGGAAATGGGCAAATTCGTCCTTCCGGGCGGAATCATCAAGAGCGGGTACTCGCTCGAGGAGAATTTCGACGACATCCTCAATCGCCGAACCGACATCAAGGCCGCCGACGCGGGCGTTTACAAAGAACAGCTCTACGCTTTCGGCGCACCCGAGCGCGACACCCGCGGACACATCGTCTCCATCACGTACTACGCGCTGGTCGAATCGTCCGACCTCCTGAAAAATGCGGACATGTCCAAAGTCCGCATCGTTCCGGTAACTTCGCTCACCGAAAAGAACGTCGCTTTCGACCATCTGTCCATCATCCGCTACGCCCTTACCCGCGTTCGGGCGAAGTTCGAATACACCGACGTCGTAAAGAACGTCCTTCCTTCCGAATTCGGGCTCTCCGACCTCCAGCGCGCCTATGAAATCGTCATGGGGAAAGACCTCGACAAGCGCAATTTCCGCAAGAAGATCCTTTCGCTCGACGTTTTGAAAGAGACGGGGAATCTCGACAAATCCAAATCGAAACGCCCGTCTAAGCAGTACTCGTTCGTTTCGGCGAAGGGGGAAGCCTTGGCGGTGGTGGAAATATTGTAATACCGAAGTCCGAATAGCTTGCTGGGCGGGACGAAAGTCCCGCTTTTTTCTTTGCTAATTCCGCATATACTCCCTCCATCCTCCAGAAGCTTCCCGATATTTTCGCGAAGACGCGCACCGAACCTGCCAGGGTGAGAATCCCGAAGACGAAAGGTTCGTTCCGAGTTTTTGCGAAAAGAGGCGGCCGGAGGGATATCCTTTTACCGGCATTCCATGATTCCCGGACTCTCAGACGCCAACGTCGTCGACAAGCGCCCCGTTTCGAAAACCTACGAAATCGGCGGCAAGAAGTTCACTTTCGAATCCGCGCGCCTCGCGCTCCTCGCGAACGGTTCCGCCGTCATCAGTGACGAAGCGGGGAACTACCTCCTCACTACCGCGGGTCTCAAAGACGAAGCCAATCTCGCCGCTTCGTTCTTTCCGCTTACCGTAGAATTCCAAGAGAAGTATTACGCCGCCGGAAAAATCGGAGGCAACCGCTTCATGAAGCGCGAAGGCCGCCCGAGCGAAAACGCCGTGCTCAACTCCCGCCTCATCGACCGCCCGATCCGCCCGATGTTCCCTAAGGGGTCGCTCAACGAAGTGCAGATCATCTCGACCATCCTTTCGTCTTCCGGCGCTTCGGATTACGGTTTCCACGGAATCACCGGCGCTTCCCTCTCGCTCCAGCTCGCAGGAGTCGTCGAATTCGAAGGCCCGGTTTCGGGCGTCCGCATCGCGCTCACCGAATCCGGATTCGTCTTCGACCCGACTTTCGACGTCCTCGAAAAGGCCATCCTCGACCTCACCGTCGCCGGAACCTCCGACGCCATCACCATGGTAGAATCGCAGGGGCAGGAAATCGACGACGAAACCATGTTGAAGGCGTTCGAATTCGCCCACGCCCTCATCAAGGAAGTCTGCGCCGCGCAGACCGATTTCGTAAACGAATATAAGAAGGTCCACGGACTTCCGGAATTCCGCTTCACCGTCAAGGAATCCGACGCCGAACTCGAAGCCTTCGTTCTCGAAACCGTCACCGACGAACTCGTCGCGCCGCTCTTTGGCACCGGTAAGGCCGAATTCCACGATCGTCTCCATGATCTCGAAGACGCGGTCGTCGAAAAGTTCGACCTCGCTTCCTACGCCGAAGAAGTCGCCGAAAACCCGACCCTCCCGAGCGTCAACAAGGTCGAAGCCGAACTCCGCGAACACGTCTACGGCGCGGTAAAGAAGAAAATGCGCTCCAAGGTCCTCTCCACCCGCGTCCGCCTCGACGGCCGCGCTCCGGACGAAGTCCGCAAGGTCCGCGCTTCCACGGGAATCCTCCCGAAGGTGCACGGTTCCGTGCTTTTCGAACGCGGCATCACCCAGGCGCTTTCCATTACCACCTTGGGCGGCCCGGGCGACATCCAGATCGTCGACGACATGTTCGAAGAAGACACCAAGCGCTACATCCACCACTACAACTTCCCCCCGTTCTCGGTCGGCGAAGTCAAGCCGCTCCGCGGCGTAGGCCGCCGCGAAGTCGGCCACGGACGCCTCGCGGAAAAGGCGCTCGAAATGGTGCTCCCGCCGCTCGAATCGTTCCCGTATTTCATCCGCGTAGTATCCGAAATCACCACCTGTAACGGTTCGTCTTCGATGGCTTCCGTCTGCGGTTCCTCGCTTTCCCTCATGGACGCGGGCGTACCGATCAAGGCGATGGTCGCGGGCGTCGCGATGGGCATGGTATACGACGACGATTCCGGAAAATACGAAGTCCTCTCCGACATTCAGGCCCAGGAAGACTTCCTCGGCGACCTCGACTTCAAGGTCGCGGGTACCGAACGCGGCATCACCGCACTCCAGATGGACTGCAAGATCGCGGGACTCTCGCTCGAAGTCGTGAAGCGCGTTCTCGAACAATCCAAGGGCGCGCTCGGCTACATCCGCACTGAGATGGCCAAGGAACTCGCCGCTCCGCGCAAGGAACTTTCCCCGAACGCCCCGTCCATCCTCTCGCTCACCATCCCGGTGGAACGCATCCGCGAACTCATCGGCAAGGGCGGTGAAATGATCCAGAAGATCTGCCGCGATTTCTCCGTCGAAGTCGACGTGAAGGACGACGGGTTCGTCTCCATTACCGCCAAGACCCAGGAAAACGGCCAGGGCGCGCTCGCGTTCATCAAGGACCTCCTTCGTGAAATCGAACCGGGAGAACTCCTCGAAGGAAAGGTCGTGAAGATCCTCGAAGGCGTAGGCGCCATCGTCGAGCTCGGCAAGCAGTCGGGCATGATCCACATCTCCAAGATCGCCAAGGAGCGCGTGGAAGTCATCGAGAAGTACGTGAACGTCGGCGACGTAGTGAAGGTCAAAGTCCTCACCGTCGACAAGGAGAAGGGCCGTATCGGACTCGAACGCGTCGTCGCGGAATAAGGAGAACGGGCTCATCCGACCGTCCAGTAACCCCGCAATCCCATGTCCGACAACGTCGTTCAGTTTCCGGGCCTTACCGACGTCGAGCGCGACCTCGTCGATCTCGAACTCGCGACCCCGGCCTCGCTTTTGAAGGCTCGCGAAATCCGCGACCGGGCAGGGGAGGTGGTAGGGTTCGATTATCTTTCCGCACTCTTGAACCGGCTCTCCCGCGGGAAGCCGGTTTTGCCGGAGGGGTTCGATCCGGCGACCGATCCGCTTCCGCACCAGTACGCGTACCATTTCGAGATGCTCGACCTCCACGACCTCGATTTTTTCCGAAGGCTCGCGGACGTCGCGTTCCATGATGACGACGAAGTGCCGGTGCGATTGAAAGCCGACCTGTTCCATTTGCGTTCCGAAGCCATCCGTCGGATCGCCGAAATCGAAGCGTCCACGGGGCGGAAGGTCGTTCGCCGCAAAAAGAGCGGCTGAACGTCTGCCGAAATCATCGAGCCGGATTTTCGGGCAAAGAAAAAGGGCAGCTCGTAAGCTGCCCGGGTGACGCGTTCTTTTCAGATACGTCCGCGAGTCGCCCGAAGGCCGACTAACCATCCTTTCGGAAGTTCCGAGGGGAAGAACGCCTTCCTCGGTGCGAACGAGATGGAGCCGAGGCTCCATCACCTCCTTTCTCAGAATACGGGGGGAACGGCGGGGGAATTCCCACCGGGAATGACTGCCTTGGATTGGCCGATACCCAAACGTTTCATAGCGAGCTCCTTCTGAGATTTTTTACCTAAGCGCGGAAGCTTACACCTCTAGATTCCGCAAGAAAAGTTTTGTTTGACGTCGGTTGCGAAGATACTCTCCTCGTTCCTACGGAAAATCCCGTACCAATTCCTTATAATCCCACCCCCACAAATGTCAAGGAGCTTTCCCATATTCGCGTTTTCCCTTGGACGCGAATTCAAACTCTCGGTGGCGGAAATCGCTTCGGTATGCGGATTCCATTCGATTATCGCCGTTTCGCCGCAACTCGCTCTCGTCCGCTTCGGCAGCCGCGAAGACGCGATCGCCGCGTTCGCGAAACTCGGGGGGTCCATCCGTCTTTTCGAAATCCAGTCGGAATGCGTTTCCGGGGAATTCGCGACCAAATCGACCGAATATTTCAAAAAGACCATGTCGCCGGAAGGGAAGCACGCCTTCGCCCTCGCGACCGTAGGCGCCGACCTTCCGCTTACCGAGCTTTCGCTTCGCGTGAAGAAGTTCCTCCGCGACGATTTCTCCGTCCGCGCGTGCAACGTGACCGACAAGACCATCAACGCCGCCGCGTTCAAGAAATCCAAACTTTCCAAGACCCTTTTGGAAACCGCGTACCTCGAAGTCGACCGCAAGGGGTATTTCGGCGTGACGCTCGCCTGCCAGGACGTCGACGCCTTCGCCGGACGCGACATGAACAAGGGGCGCGACATGGAAGTGGGAATGCTCCCGCCGAAACTCGCCCGCATGATGGTCAACCTCGTCTCGGGACGCGGAAGCGCCGAATCGTCCGACAACGCGAAACATACCTTCGCCGCCAAGCGCGTTTACGACCCGTTCTGCGGACTCGGAACCGTTCTCATCGAAGCGTTCGACCTCGGTTTCCGCGACCTTCTCGGTACCGACATCTCTGATAAGATGGCCGAATCCACGGCCAAGGCGCTCGAACCGCTCTGCGACCCCATCGAAGCGCTCTACCGCACCTTCCCGATGGACGCGAAGAAGATCGCGTCGAACCCGGAATACGTCCGCGGCGCCGCTATCGTCACCGAAGGTTTCCTCGGCGAAATCCAATCGGCCAAAACCATTTCCGCCGCTTCCGTCGCGGAACAGAAAAAACTTCTCTACCCGATCTACGAAGGCTTCTTCCAGGGGCTTCGCCAACTCGACTACAAGGGCACCGTCGTCATGTGCGTGCCTTTCTGGGAAGTCGACCGGAAATACGTGTTCTTCGAAGAATTCTTCGAAGTCCTCAAGAAATACGGATTCTATTCCGACAGCCTCCTTCCGAAGGAATTCTCGGTACAGGCGACCAAGTTCGGTTCGCTCCTCTACAAGCGTCCGGGGCAGACCGTCGGCCGCGAAATCGTCCGCGTGGTACCGGGGCGCGTCATCCAGAAAGACCGCAATTCCGAAGGCCGCGGGCTCTACGAAGACCGCGGATACGGAAAATCAGAACGCGGCGAACGGTCCGAAAACGCCGAAAAGCCGGTATGGCACGAAGGCAGGCCGTCGAGCGACCGCGGAGGCCGTCCCGATTATTCCAAGCCCGCACCGGGCGGACGTCCTTCGGGCGACCGGAAACCGGCCGACGGGAAATCCAAGGGCAGTCCTAGTG
>JBAQKV010000094.1:0-19132 GCA_049301335.1 Patescibacteria group bacterium | reverse complement strand
GGATCGGGGATACGGTCGCGTTGACGGTAACGCCGGTGGAACCGGAGGCGGAGAGGATTCCGTCGTAGGCAATGTCTACCGGAGCTGCGTAGGCGATTCCGGAAACGGCGAGAACCACGGCTGCGGTAATAGCGGACTTCTGAGCGAAAGCTTTCATAGAAGATGAAAGTTAGAGATAACGACAAACCTTCAATACTCCGTTGGCAAAAAAAGTCAAGGGGGATTCTAAAGGAAAATATTCGTTCGGTTTCGAGTTGGCTTTAATAAGAGAAAACTACGCCGATCGAATGATTGGAAACGTACGTTCAAGCAGCGTTGAGTTCGTCGGGTTTCGCGGAAAACGATATCGAATACGAGTACGTTTTCAGATTTCCGTTGGCTTCCGGCGACGCACTCGATACGTTTTCGAGAACGGAATTCACGACCGCCCTTCTTGAAGAATCGCACGTAGGACCGCCTGCGGATCCGGAAACGGCACACTCGAAAGCGTATCCTGAATCACCGTTCCACGAAGCCACGCCATCATAGCCCGCGGAGAGCGTTCAACCAGAAAGAGAAAGGACGAACGGCGCGCCTACGGTAGTGACGGTGACGGTTATCGGCGACGCGGAAATTACGGAATTCGGATCGAGGACGCCGATATTCGCCGAATTGGACGAAACGGACATCGAGAATGAGTCCACGAAGAAGTTCGTAACTTTTTGCGCCTGGTTTCACGCGTTATCCGAAACCGTGAACGTTGCGCGGTACGCTCCCCGCGCAAGCGCATTCAAAGCGTAATGCGTTTGCGAAGCGTCCGCTCACGAGGAAGAGACGCCCGTGGCCGTTACGTTGGAATAGTTTCCCGATCCGTCGTTCATTTCGAGTTTGAAAGAACGGGAAGGCGAGGGGGCCATGAGAACGTCGTCCGAATACGCGTATGTTGCCGTAATCCCGGTTCCCGTCGCGAAAAGTTTTCCATCAGCCGGGGTCGCTGACGTGACGGTGGGCGCGGTGGCGTCGAAAACGTTCGCTTGCCCCGGCGTACCTTTCGGTCAAGCCGTATCGAAAAGGGAAGCGCCCGTTTGCGCGGAATACCAGTTCGCGCCGGAAAGGCCGTCGCCAGGAGTGTCCTTGCGTTCCATGGACACGACGCCGGAATCCGATCCCGCGGGAAACGGATTGGCTTTCGCCCGATCGTAGACGGATCAGAGACCGTTTTTCAATACGATGTTCGACGTCTGGGCGGGGGACATCGAAAGCGCTCAAACGTAATTGGGCGATACGGAAGGCGAGAGAAAGTTCCCGGCGGTGGAAACGGCCGATGCGGCTATGAGGTAATAGCCGTTACCCGGTACGGTTTGTCCGGCCGGGAGCGTGATGGATGCGGTGCCGTTCGACGCGGCTCCTTCGATGAGGAATCCGGAAACGTCTAACGGCGTCGGTCAGAGGTTTCGGAGTTCGACGTACTGGGTGAGAGAAGATCCGCTCGAAGACCACATGACTTCGTTGATGACGACGGTCGCGGAAATTTTCGAATACGAAAGCGGCGTTTGGGCATTGTTCAAAGCGTCCTTCACCTTTCAAGAAGCGGCGGAAACCGAGGTCGTTCCGTACGTCACGGTTCCGCTGACGTTCAGTTCGATTTCGTTCCCCGCGATAGCCGAAGCGGAAGACACGGATACCGACGTTCCCGAGAAGACGAACCAATCGTTGGCTGGCGTACCCGAAAACGCTTCGGAAAGCGTGACTACGACTTTCGACACCCCGTCGTAACGTACGGATTGGACCACCGGTCAGACGGAGTCAGTCGCGACCGCAGCGGCGGTTTCGGACGCGAACGCGTTTCCGGAGGCGTCGGCGAGGGACACGTTGGAAAGTTGTACGGCCGGCGCGGCGTCCGTATCGGTGACGGATCTTTCGACGAGGTTCACGGTAAGTCCGGTTCCGCTCGAAGCGTAGGAAGAAACCGAATATCCGGCTACGGTCGCCGTGACGCCGGAAACGTTTCCGTTGAGGCTTTCGCTGAACCCGAATACGACGGAATCGATCTTTCCGTTACCATCCGCGTCCCCGGTTTTTCTCGTGACGATTTTCGGCGCGACGGCATCCGCGACGGACGTGGCGCCGACGGAAGCGAGGAGGTTTCCGCTCGAATCCGAGAGCGTGCCTGGCACATACGAGTAGGAATACGTTTTCGCAGTATCGGTCTGGGTGGAATCGGACGTCGCGAAACGGTACGACCTGGATGAAATCTGGGCGTTCGTTCCCGTATACGTGGCGGTTCCGCTAAACGAGAGACCCGAGAAGTTCGGAGACTGGAGCGCTTCCGAAAAGACGACGTCGACCGCGTAAGCGCCCGATGCGTCATATGTCGAAGCTGAGACGATTTTCGGCGCGGCGCCGTCGGAGAGGGGTTGCGACGCCTTAGGTGCCGAAACGTTGTTCGCGGCATCCTTCCATGGCGAACCTCCCGCGAAGGCGAGGAAAACTCCGCCGGTCGAAGTCTCGAAGGCGGTAGGTTCCGAAAACGTAAGCGTGGCTCACGAAGCGGATACGGAAACCGCCGAAGGCGAAGAAGCCATTCAGGGAAGCGGATTCAAAAGCGTCCACGCCGTCGTATCGGAAGTCGCGGAAAGGTTTTCCGAGAATACCGCCTTGATGCGGTCGATCTTCCCGTTCGAGTTCGAATCGAGAACCGTAGCGGAAAGGAGGCGCGGTACGGCTTTGTCTACGGAGAGTTTGGAAACGGGGGAAAGGGCGTTTCCGGCGCGGTCTTCCAGCGTTCAGGAAGGGGCATAGGTGAGCCAAGGCGCGGATGAAGTGTCTCCGTACGGCACGAACTCCAGCACGAAGGTCTGCGAACTGCCCGCGCATCCGCTCGTCGCGGTGGGAATTCCGACTCACGCAACGGTGAAATCGACCGTGCGGAGAGTGGAACAGTTAATCGGTTCGGACATGGTCACGAGCAAACCGTCGATCTTGCCGGATGCGGCCCGGTCCATGGTTTCCACCGTGGAAATCTGCGGCTGGAGAGTGTCTACGGTAACCGTGGGGCTCACGACTCCTGCCGAAACGTTTCCGAGCTTGTCCTTCGCGGAAATCCTGAAATTGATATCCGCGTCCAAAACGGGAACCATCCAATCGAGCGATCCCGAATTGGCGTACGACGTCTCGATAACGTGCCAAACGCCTACGCCGGTTGCGTATTCTACGGTGATTCCCGCCGTCGAGTCGACTCAGGAAATGGCATCGGTGATTTTTGCGGGATTCCAAAGGAGCGTCTTCGAATTCGCGCCCTTCCAGAACTGGTTTGCGGTGGGGTACGTCCAAACGTCCGCGGCAATCGACGGTCACGTAGAATCTTTAGTAATCGTGGCGCCAGTGGAAAACTCGTTGTTTACTCTGTATGCTTTGTCCGTTCAAAGTACGCTCAAAAGATAGGTGGTTCCATCAGCGTCTCCCGCAGGAACGGAAAAACCGGTGAGCGACCAATTGGCATAGGCGTTCGAAGTCGAAGAGAGGAGGAGATTTTCGGACGATTGGTCGAACGAGGATCCTCCCCAGTATTTCCCATCCGTGAGGCGTTTGACGGAAACGCGCACGGAAGATACCCCGCTTCGGGCGTCGGAAGCGGTACCGGATACGGCAACGGACCCGGAATACGACGAACCGTCGGCGACGGATTTCGTAAGGGAAGGGGGTACGAGGTCGGCTACGTACGAATAGGTTACCGAATCTTTCACGTTCCCGGCACGGTCGGTGGAGCGGTAGACGAACTGGTACGCCGATCCGTCGGAGAGCGTGGGCATCGCGACGCCGGAGGCGTTGGCGCAGGCTGCGGAACCGGAACAGAGATCGTTCCACTGCTGTCCGCCGAGCCAGGAAGAGGAACTCGCGTTCCAATAGAACGAACCGTCGGTAATCGAATAGCTGACCTTGGAAAGGTTCAGATCCGTTCCGGAAACGCCCAAATCGAATCCGGAATTCGAGAGAAAAGAACCGGACGGAGGAGTCGGGGGCGTCGACGGCGTGACCGTAGGCAACGTGGAGTCTACGGAAAAGACGGCATCCGAAGCGTCGGAAGTCGTTCTTCCGACCTTGTCGGTAGCGGTAATTCGAACCTTTACGGTATTCGAATCGAGAGCGCCGGTCGTCCAGACGTACGAACCGATGTTCGGGAGCGAAGACGCGATATTCGTCCAATTCGTTCCATCGACGCTGTAATCGAGGGAAATCGGGGCCGCGGCGATATTCGCGTCGGAAATCTTGGACGGGTTCCAGAGAACCGTGATGCCCGTTCAGGTGGAACCTTTGAAGTACTCGCCCCCGTTCGGGAACGTGAGGGCGTCCGCGGAAACGGAAGGGTTCGTGGAGTCGACGGTGAGCGTAACGGTTCCGCTCGCGGAATTCGAAAGCTTGTCCACCGCCGTGAGACGGACCTTGAAATTCGCGGTATCTACCGTTGGAACGGTCCAAGGCACGCTGCCGCCGTTCGCGACCGAAGCCGCGACGACGGACCAGCTCGAACCGCCGTCCGAAGAAGTTTCCACCGTGACCGGATTGGAAACCGGTGACGCTTCGGAAGCGTAGAACGAAGCGTCCCAAACGACGCTTGACGAAGAACCTCAGCTCACGTACGAAGACGGGGCGGG
Organism: Patescibacteria group bacterium; assembly: GCA_049301335.1. GTDB lineage: Bacteria > Patescibacteriota > Gracilibacteria > BD1-5 > UBA2023 > JANJWP01. The sequence goes on along the minus strand of JBAQKV010000094.1, from coordinate 14,498 downwards.
GGAGGTGATGACGGAATCCGTAACGGCAGGCGCGGTATTGTCGCAGATTGCGGATATTCCGCTCGAAGCCGAGTTGCCCGCGAGGTCGTAAGCGGTGACGGTCGCGGTTTTCGATCCGTCAGTACAGCTCGCGGTAAAATCCCAAGTGGCGAGGTTGGATGCGAACGAACCTACGGCTACAGACGTGCCCGCGGAATATCCGGAGAGGTTCGCCGTGATGCCGGTGGAATACAGAGTGCCGAGATAGTTGTCGGTGATTTTCGACCGCAATTGGACGTTGTCGCCGTTTTTCACGTAGCCGGAAAATGAACGTGACGCGTTCCATACGTAGCTTTCGGAGCCGAGGGAAGAAATCGCGGGGGCGACGTTGTCGAAAAAGAACGTGCGCGAAGCCGACCACGATCCCACGTTACCGGCGGCGTCGGAAGAGCGGACCCTCCAATAGTAACCGGTATTCGTCGCCGCACCGGGGTTCATGGCGTACGAAACCGCTCATCCGGAAACGTTTCCAAAAGCGGACATTACGGAAAAATCCGAAGTGGACGATACTTGGATTTCGTACGTGATAGCGGCTGAAGAAGAAGCGTTGTCAGTCGATCCGGCCCAAGAAAGCGGTACGGCGGATACGTTGACGTAGCCGTTCGCCGAAGGCAGGGTAAGATTCGGTACGGACGGCGCGGAAACGTCGTACGTGATGCCGTTCACCGCACTCGACGACGCGACGTTGCCTCAGAGGTCTTTTCCGGAGATCGCGAGGGAATACGTACGTCCGTCGAGGAGTCCGATGGACGAACCGGTAAGCGTTTTGGATTTGTTGCCGGCGGTCGCGGCGGAAGCGAGCGAAGCGGAGACGACCGATCCCGAGCCGTCGGTGAAATTCGCGAAGAGCGTCGATCCGCTCATCGATTCCGAAAGGGAATACAGGAGCGTAAAAACCCCGTTTCCGGCAATGAACGCTCCCGCGGTGGGGCTCGAAAGCGATATCGTGGGGAATTGGGCGTCCGAAACGTTCGAAGAAGAAACGGAATCTTCATTGGAAAGTCATTCCGAGTCACGGACGAGCCCCGGCGAGACGGAAAGGTTCGAACAGGTTTTCGAGCCGTCGGAAAGGTTCTCTACGGCGAACGTCACGGTGCTTCACGAAACGGATTTCGCTCACGTTCCCGACGTGGAATCGATAAGGAAACATCCCGTCGGAGACGAGATTTTCGAAGAATCGAAATCGGATAACGCGGTGGAAAGCGGCTTCGAAAACGTTACGGAGATTCCGGTTCCGCTCGTGAAGGCGGCGGAAACGAACTGCGGATAGGTTATGGAGTCGGGGGTGACCGCGGCAGGAGCCGAAGCCGCGACGGTCGATTCGAGACCGTTGGATTTGCGGACCACTACGTAGGCGACGTACGAAGAAGATCCCGTCTGCGAAAACGGGTTGCCGAGAGAATCCGCTAGGGTCGAGGCGTCGAGGAAGGTTCCCGTTTGTGAAAAATCGGTAACTCATTTGAGTACCGTGAGTCCCGTGGCGGTGAACGGGGTTCCTTGCGGGAGGACGTAGACGCGGTACGATTCGAAAGTACCGGACGCGGTATCGGCGGGAGGCGTCCAGTTCACGTGGAAATCCCTTCATGAAAGGCCGTTCCGGGGATTTCCGAACGCAGCACAAGGAGTGGCGGAATTCCCGACGTAGTCGCAGTCGGAAAGCGCGACGGAAGTCGCCGGCGGGGGAGGGGTCCCATCCTTATAGACGGCGGACGTCGCCGATTTCCCTTCGTTTCATGCGGCGTCGGTCACGGTAACGTAGATGGAATTGTTTCCCGGGTCGACGGTGAAAACCGAATTCGGTAACGTCGCCGATTGGGTGGCGTTTCATCCGGAATAGGAGCCGGTGATCCCGACGTTGACGTCGTTCACGTAAAATCGGTACGTTCCCGCTTCGTTTGCGGAAAAGCTCGCCGTCACGTCTTGTGAGACGATGTTGTTGGTACTCGAAACCGCAGAGACAGTAGGCGCGACGGTATCGCGTACCAAAGTCGCGGAAACCGATCATTCCGTGGGTTCGGAGTTCGTAACGCAGACGGTTACGAGATTGGACCCCTCCGAAAGCGCGTCGACCGAAACCGAAGACACGACGTTCGCGTTCGCGGTGGCGACATTTCACGTTTCCACGGGCGTTCAAACCCCGCAAGAAGCGGTCGGACCGGCGTATACGCGGTAGCTTCCGGTTTGGCTCGACTGCCACGTGACGGAAGAAACGGAACCGGCTTTGAGGAGTTGCGGCGTGACCGCGCCGACGGTTACCACCGGCGCGGTGGGGGAGTTGACCGTAATCGTATTCGAGGACTGGAGGTCGTCGGCGGAAAATACGGAATCGCTGCCTTGCAAATGCCCGGACGAGTCCATCGCCGTTACCGAAAGCGTTTTCGTTCCCGGAGACGCGAACGTGGCGAACGCGCTCGAACGGTACGTCGCCGTAACGCCGTCGGCGGCACAAGAAACCTGGGTGAGCGGCTCGATGGTCGACCCTCAGAGCGCGCTGAAATCCGCATGTGCCGATGCGATGTCGGTACATCCGTTACGATCGAGGATTTCCGTTTCGAGAACGACCGTATCGATTCCGTTGGAAATCAGCGACGGCTTATTGAAAGAAACAGTACGGACGTGCGGTACGACGTTGATCGCCACCGATCAGGTTTTGGTGACGGAAAGGAATCCCGAAGCGGTATACGTGACGGAAAAATCGAACGTCTTGAACGGATACGACTGGGGGACGTTGACGGTCGTGCCTGAGAGCCCGAACGCCGCGGTACCGACCGGCAGGCTCGCGTTTACGGTTCCGGTCGCAGAGGTAGGCGGATCGAAGTCCGTTACCGGATAGTAGGTGGTGACGCTCGATGCGGTGACGTATCAGGAGCCGGCGTTCACGAGGGAATATCCGGTCTGGGTTGCGGAAAAGGATACCTGCGGATTGTCGGTCGCCAAACCGGGAGGTTTCACGCCCTGGAGCTTGAGCACGACGTCGGATCACGGGTTCGTGCGCGGCGGGCTCGGCACCTGGCTCGGAGAGATGAACGTTACGCTCCCGTTCAACGGCGAGGCCGCGAGCGCGACCGCAGGAAAAACAGCTTCGATTGCGAAACAGAACGAAAGTGCGAGCGCTATGAGTTTCTTCGTCCGAAGCATTGCCGTGTTCATTTCAGGGTTTCCGGCATTTGGCCGTGGGTTCGTACGCGGGGATTATACCGTCGTCTGCGGGATTGCAAGACGGGAATCCGGCAGTGGCTTAGTACATGACGAAATCGCCGGTGTTCACGCTGAGCGAGCCGGAGTCCGTAACGGAGTACGAAATGGATTCCCCTCCGATACCGTTGAGGTCCGCAGACGGGGAAGTGTAATTGAATACGACGTTTCCGCTGGTGGCGCCGGTGATGGTGACGCTCGATGTTCCGTTGCCCGAAACGGATCATCCGCTCGGATTGGTGATTTGGACGATTCCTCCGTTGTCGACCGAAATCTGAACGGTGAGCGGACCGGTGTCCGATACGGCGAGAGAAAGTCCCGACTGGGTGAAGCTCATGCCCATGAAGGGGCTGAATACCGGAGTGGAACCGATTGTCGGTGCGGAATTCGCGGAGACGACGACGTCGAAAGTCTTCGAATCGGTAGCGTTGCTGCCGTCGGTCGCGGTATACGTCACGGTATAGGTTCCCGGGGCGGCGGAAGGCGATCCCGTAATTTGGCGGGTTCCGGAGTTGAACGAAAGCCCGGACGGGAGTCCGCTGACGGAATACGAGACCGAATCGCCGACGTTCGAATCGTTCGCGACCGGAAGCGTAAGGGCCGCAATGGCGGTATTCTGGACGTAGGATTGATTGGAAACGGTGGACGAAATCACCGGCGCGGAGTTGGTGAAGGTCACGGTGAACGAACCGGTCGTGGAAAGCGTTCCGTCGGAAAGCTGGTAATTGATGGTAACGCTTCCGGTAGCGCCCGCCTCGGGAGTGACGGTGATGGTGCGCGAACCTCCGGCCCCCGCGGTGACGACGACGTTCGAATCCTTGACGAGCGACTGGTTCGACGAGGTGGCCGTAACGGCGACGCTCGCCGCTCCCGATTCGGTATCGTCTACGGTGAAGGTCGTCGAAGCCACGGCGTTCTTTCCGACGGTCTGGTTCGTAGGCGAAGAAACGAGGGAAGGAGCCGTGTTTGGAAGCGCCTGCGTAGTGAACGAAACGCTGCCTGGCGTAGCTTGCGCGTTTCCGAGCGAGTCCTTCGCGACGAAGTAGACGGTGTACGCGGTGCTCGGCGACAGGCCGGTGAAAAGAACCGCCTGGCCAGAGTTCGCGGTAAGGGCGACCGAAGAGCCGGACATGACGGATGCGGCGTTCGGAGCGGGGTTGGCGGTGGGCTGGATGACGTAGTATCCGGTTCCCGATTCGCTCACGGTGAACGTAACCGCCGCAGAATTCTGAGTAACGGCGGACGAAGGCATCGAGAGCGTCGTAGGAGCGACGGAGTCGATATTGGTGACGGAGACGTTGACGGTGGTATTGTTTCCGAGAGAGTCCGAAAAGACCACGGATTCGGTCGTATTGGTCGAGTAGGACTTCGCGAACGAATACGGACCGGAACCGCTCTTCGTCCAGCCGGACGGAGCGTTCAGGTTTTCAGAAGTGGTGACGGTGGCGACGACGGCACCCGCGGTCGGCGAGGTGGTCGAATATCCGACTGCGGACATCGACGGACCCGTCGCGTCCTTGGTAATGGATACGGTAGCGGCTCCGGATTGGTTGTTCGAAGCGTCCTTGAGCGTGATCGAGAAATTCTTCACGCCGTCGGCACCCGAAGTGTCGAGATTGATCGTGACCTTTCCACCGACGCCTACGACGGAACCGGTATTGGAACCGTTGACCCATACGGTCGCGCCGATTTCCCCGTTGACTTCGACGGATACGGAGTTCGCGCTGGTGGAGGACGCGTATCCCGCGGTAATCGTAGGATTGGTCGGAGGAGTGGTGTCGGGCGTGGCGAGCGTCGTGAAAGGCACCGTGGATACGGATGTCTGCGCATTGTTCAACGTATCCTTCGCCGCGAAGTAGACGACGTACGAAGTCGTCTGGGAGAGGCCGGAAAGCGACACGGACTGTGCGGAATTCGCGGAAAGCGAAAGCGGGGTTCCGGAGGAGATGACGCTTGCCGCGCTCGGTGCCGGGCTCGTCGACGGAAGCACGACGTAGTATCCGGTGGACGTTTCGTTCACCGTGAAACTTACCGTAGCCGCAGTATCGGCGACGCCCGAAGCCGAAGCGGAAACGGTGGTCGGCGCGGTGCGGTCGGCGGTAATGCTGACGGTAGCGGCGAGACTCTGGTTGTTCGAAGCGTCCTTAAGCGTGACGGAAAAGGATTTCAAACCGTCGGCGCCGGAAGTGTCGAGGTTCACGTTCGCCTTTCCGGTACCTCCGATAGTCACTCAGGAATTCGCGCCGTTGATCCAAACGGTCGATCCGATTTCGCCGTTGACTTCGACCGAGACGGAATTCGCGCTGGTGATCGAGGGGAATCCGGCCGTGACGGTCGGAAGGTTCGGAGCGGTAGCGTCGGCGATGCTGAAAGCGACGGAGTCCGCGTTGGAATTCCCGTCGGTGTCGTAGGCGAGCACGGTGACGGCGTACGTTCCGGCGGTCGTCGGCGTTCCGGTGACGGCGCCGGTCGCGGTGTTGAGCGCAAGGCCCGGCGGGAGCGATCCCGAAGCCACGCCGTAACCGAGAATGGCGTCGCCGTTGGTGGCCGTGACGTAACCGGAAAGATTCAAAGAGAAGGCGGTGCCGGTGGAGCCCGTCTGGTTGGGAACGTCGCCCATCACCGGGGGGACGTGCGCGGCAGCGACGACGGTCTGGAAAGACTGCGTCACGGTGGAAGTGCCGTCGAATACGGAATACGTGACGGTGAACGTTCCCGTGACGGTCGGGGTACCCGAGATTACGCGGGTTGCCGGATTGAAAGCCACTCCCGTCGGAAGCCCCGTCATCGAGTAGGTGAGGGAAGGGGAATCCGCATCGGTCGCGAGAGGAGCGGTGACGTTGGTCATCGCGGCGTTCTGCGTGAGCGAAAGCGCGCTTTGGACGGCCGAGAATACCGGGGCGTCGTCGACGGCATTGACCGTGACGGAGAAGCTTTTGGTAACGGACAATCCGCCCCCGTCGGTAACCGCGTAGCTGACTATTGCAGTACCGAAAGCGTTCGCGGCGGGCGTGAGGGTGATGGTGCGGTTCGCGCCGGATCCCCCGAAAACGATCGATCCGTTCGGGAAGAGCGCGTTATTGTTGGAGGACGCCGTGAGGGCGAGCGCCGCGAGCGGAGTTTGGGCATCGCCGACCGTGACGTTCACGCTCACCGAGCCGTCTTCGTTGATGGTCTGCCCGACGACGTCGGAGAGGGTGGGTGCGGTATTGGCCGCGCCGGCGATGATTTCGGCGATGGTCTTCGTGCCCGCTATGAAAGCGGCGGCATCCGCTGCGGAAACCCCGTTTGCGCGCTCGATGACGCTGGCGATGACGGACGAGCCCTTCTGGACTCCCACGGAAACGAGCGTGAAAGTGCCCACGCTGTCCGCGAGGGAAGCGTTAACGGTAACGGGCGCGATTTTCGCGAAATCCTTGAGGTTCGCGATACGGAGGTAGCGTCCGCCGGAAACGGAAAGGTATCCCGAATACGGGGCGGAAAGGTTGGACGCGGATACCGATACGAGGTTGTTCGCACCGGTATCGATGTCGAGCGCCTTAAGCGTTCCGTCGGCGTTCTTTTCCAAGAACGAGGTTCCCGGAAGGACGGTTTTGTCGATGCGGATTTCGTGTTCCTTGTAGATGACGCGTTCCATCACTTGGATGGTGTCGGTAGCGACGAGCGGGTTCGGGTTGAGATCCTGGAGCGTGAGTTTGGTACGGTCCTTCCAGTCGTTGAAAAGGGGCGAAATCGCCTTGGCCCCACGGCCCTTGCCGTCGAGGGCGATGTTCACTCCCGCCATGACGCGGGTTTCCGGCATGATGCCGGTGGAGTACGCGGTACGCCCGGCTTCCACGAAACCGGAAACGCCGTTTCCGAAATCGTGTTCGTAACGGAGATCGACGGAAGTTCCCGTAACGGAAGCGCGTCCCTTCACGGAAATCTTGTCGTACTGGGTCGGCTGGTAGGTAAGCCCGAGTCCTCCGGTCATGCCGGTTTTCGAGGAAGCCGCGGTATCGAACATCTGGTCGTACCGGATGGTTTCGGCACCCAAAGAAACGTCCGCACGCACTTTTTCGGTAATCTTGATGGCCGCGGCGACTTCCGCGAGGAATTTCTTCCCGCCGCGGACGCCTCCGTCCACGCGGGTCTGGTCGAACGTGGTGGCGTTGTCGACGATGATGTGGCCGATGGTTCCGAGGTTCTTTCCGTCAACGTCGTAGTAGACGACGGAGGTCTTGAGTTCCTGAAGGATGGATTCCTTCGAAAAGCCGCGGGTATAGTCTACGCCGATGGCTTTCTGAGTGAGTTCCGGCTTGGCGATGACTCCGACTTCGGAAAAGTTCACTTCGACGAGACGCTTGAGAAGGGCCGCGGTGACCTGAAGTTTGCCGCCTTCTACTTTGAATCCCTGCGCGACGACGAATTTGGAAAGCTCGGAACCTTTTTCGATCCCCACGTAGGTACCGAGTTGCGAAGCCGCGTACAGCGCCTGGAAGGAAGCCTTCACGCGGGTATCCTTAACGGTGCCGATGCTTTTCACCAATCCGAAATCCGTACGCCAGCTGTCGTTCTTTTCGTAGCTCGCCCCCGCTTGACCGGAAGAGGGATCGAACATCGTGCCGATGCGGTCGTTGTTGCCGGTAGTGAACTGGAGTTGGGGAACCGGTCGAACCGCCTGCATGCCGTTCTGGGCTTGCGCGGCAGGAGGAAGCTGTTCGAAGAAAACGGGTTTCGGTTCGCTCTTGCTGGAATAGCCGGTTCCCTTGTGCGAGAACGTATTGCCGGATTCGTTGACCTTGCGGAGGTCTTCGTCCGAAAAACCGAGACCGAGCTCGTTCGCGAGCTGGACTCCGGTCTTGTCTTTCACCGTTTCCATGACTTTGGCCGCGTCGGCCTCTGGCATGTCGGGAGATTTGTTTCCCTGGGCGTTCGCCCCTCCCGCGAGAGCGGTGAGGAGGGAAGCGGCCGCAAGGGTGCGGCGCACGATTCCGGAATCGCTCTGGGTTCCGGGGCGGTTGTTCTTCGCCATAACGCGAAATGAGTTATCGAACGGTAAAACCCCCCGACAGGGAGGCTTTTTTTATTCTTCCGTTCGATTTTATAACTTCTGGTCGTGTTTTGTCAACATATTCGCGGTCGGCTCGTTGAAAAATTCGATCGAAACCTTACTTTACGAAGAATCTTACGTATTTCGTTCAGGAATTTCCAGCGAACCACGTTCCGTCGCCGGATCAGAACGCGTTGTTCTGCGGATCGCACGAAAACCCGATACGGGTAGTACAGAAGTACCCGCCGCAAGAGCCGACGGAAGCGAACGCCGTCGTTCAAAAGTTCGGGAAATGCACGGAACTTACGTGGTTTGTCCACGTGGAGTCCGAATCCGCGGAGTTGTACCCGATCATGTCGGGCACCCAGGTGAGGTTGTTGGTAGGAACGGAGGAGAACGTGGCCGTAAGCGTCGCGAACGACGATCCCCACGACCAGTTTCCCGCATACGTCACCCGCCCCCTCGCCCCCTGCGCGCTGGTTCCGCATTCGTACATGAGTTTGGTTCCGCTCTGTCCGTAGAGCGGTTTGACGTAATTGTCGCCGTATTGCGTGGAGGTCGTGAAATTCGCGGAAGAGATGAGGTTTCCGTCGATAGTGGTTCCCACGAGGGTCCATCCGCCGCCGTCGGTCGACATGTCGCAATACGCCTTGAATTCCGAGGCTCCGCCCGCTCCGTCGGAATCGATCCAATACGTTCCGCTGCCCGTCGAACCGGAATACTGGTATCCCGAATCCGGATTGAGGTATTTGTTGCAGTTCTGCGCGTATTTGCCGTCGGACCACTTTCGGCCCGACGCGTCGTCGCCGACGACGTTGGGAATGACGGACGAAACCGATACCGAAGCGGTCACGATTCAGGCGACGGAACCGTCGACCATCGATCAGGTATTTCAAAGGTTCGGGTCGCGAACAAGTCAGGAAACCGCTCCGGATGCGGATTCCGCAGTCGTAGGGGTAGGGAAGTTCCCGGTCACTACGGCCTTTTTCGTATTCGAATCGACCCCCGCAACCTGAAAGTACGAACTCGTCCTCGTCCTGCCGTTCGCGGAAGAAACCGAGCTCCAGTCGATCGCGCCGACGGAAAGGAATTTCGAATCGTAGGCGGCGTAGGCCCCGTTCACCAAATCCCCGGATGAGACTTTGAATTTGTCGGGATTGATTTTCAGCCTGGCGTAGTTGGGATTCCCGGCCGTATAGTTCGAGTCCGCCGGAAGCGAACCGACGTCGCCGCCCGTCAGCGCGAGCTTCGTCCCGTCGACGTAAACGAAGGCGCCGGACAAGGCCGCGCCCGTGTCGTGGACGACGTAGTATCTCGGGGAATTTCCGGTCAGTGCGGATTCGGCCGAAATCGCGTTCTGCACGGATCGGACGTTCGCTTTGATCGCCGATTCCTTGGCATCTTGTGAATAGCCCGAGAGCGCTAAAAATCCGATGGTCGCCAAAATCGCGAGGATCGTGATGACGACGATGAGTTCGACGAGAGTGAACGCTTTTGAACGTTTTTTCACGCTGGCTTTCTGATTGTTAAATTTTCGTCACGCATTCTAACCCGTTTTTTACAAGGGGCAATCCGAATCTTCATGATGCGCGGCTTTTTTGACGTAAAATGAAATGAAACGTAAAATGCCGGAGACCGCAACTTTCAGAAACCATGTCCGATACGAATTCCGCACCGTTCAGTTACGTACCGCCCGCCGCGCCCGAAAAGGTAGCCGGCGACGTTTCGACGCACCCCGTGAGCGGTTCTGAGACGACCGCCGAGAGAATCAAGGCCCAGGCCGGGTACATCATCGCGCAGGGCGGGGGAGTGTTCTGAAACATGACCGATCTCGAAGAAGGGGAAATACTCCTTCCGAGTTTCGTAACCAAGAAGGCCGACGGCTACTACCTCGACCTATCGGTTCTCGAAAAGAACCCGAGGGCGTTTTACGAATTCGCCGACCGTACCTTCTCTTCCGGAGCGTACCTCTTCAAGCTCGACTATCCGGCGTTCAGCAAAATCGTGCACAATCCGGAACAGGCGCTCGAGATTAAGAAGGAACTCGAATCCAAGGGCGTGCCGGCCGAACTCCGTTTCGCCACCGACATCATCCGCATCTCCGAAGAGCGCCGCCCCCTCTACCGCGCGGTCAAGGTATCGCCTACTTTTTCTGACGCGAAGTACCTTTTCGAACCCCTGTACGTCGACCGTACCGTAACCAAGTTCGACTCTAACGGCCAAGAGGTTTCCACGGTAGAGCAGGTGAAGGCGAAGCTCGATTTCGACGAATTCGTCGCCCACCTCTGGAATAAGGGCGTCCGTTTCGGCCTTCTCGAAGCCGACATCCGCGCCCTCATGGATTCCGATCCGCCGAAAATCGGATGGGAAACGGTCGCGCGCCAGCTCGACGCCACCCAGGGTTCCGACGCGACGACCAAAGAACTCAGCGAACGCCTCCATCAGGATAAGGCGCCGCAGATTCTCGAATGAGGAAAAATCGACCTCAGGCATTGGAAAAACCGCTTCCCGCAGGTGAACGAAGGCGAAAGGCTGTTGGAAAAGATTCCGAGGAAACTCGGCACGGCGGGAATGAACGTCGGCGGATTCCCCGTAGAACCGAACATTCCCAAGGATTTCAATCTCGCCGCGATCGCCTGAACCTGAACGAAGATCGAAGATTCGGAGTGACGGACGTTCCTCGTTTCCGCTATGAACGGGTTCATCGACATCGACGTGAAAACGAGCACGATTTCCGTTTCCGAAAAAATCATCCACCGCGAAGGCGCGAACATGCGCCAAACGGGCAGTCTCGACCTCGAAGGCGAACATTTCGAAGAGCACGGGGAAGTGGACAACGGCATCGAAATCTCCGGACACTCGATGCATTTCAAAAGCTACGTCGCTGGCACGATATATTCCAACTCCTGAACCGTCGTAACCGAAGGCAACGTCAGCGGCGCCATCTATTCGAAGGGCGATGCGGTCCACCTCAAGGGCAAGGCGATACAGAACGGGCGCGTCGAATGCCGCAACGGCGAAGTGACCGCGAATCTGGCGATAAATTCGATCATCATCGGGAAGAAGGTCCACGTGAAGCACGCGAGGAACTGCATCATCATCGCCGACGAAATCATCGTCGACCAATCCGAAGGCTCAGCGCTCGCCGCGGGCAGGACGGTCCACGTGAAGGTGTCGGACGTCGACGCCAAGGGCGAGGCCACCGTCATAACCATGGAGCTGCCCGATCTGAAAGAACTCGCGGCCCCTTTGAACGAAGCGAAGGAGGCTCTCAAGAAAAAAGAGGAGGATCTCGCCAACCTCCACCTCGCCCGGCAATCGCTGCAAAAGGAACTTACGTCAGTATCGTCCGAAGAATTGGTAAAGAAGTATTTCGAGCAGGCGAAAAAAGTAAAGGCGCACCTGGATGCCGGAAAGGCGCTCACCCCCGAGCAGTCCGCGATTTTCGAGAGGATGAAAACGGCGGTGAGGCCGAGGCTCTTGGCGATTCAGGAAAAACGAAAGAAGATTGCCGAATTCGACGCGGCCATCACCGCGCTCGACGCCCAGATGGCACCCCTCGTCATGCTGAAGCAGGAACACGAACAAAGCCTTCTCAAAAGCGTGGAAGGCATATCGGCCAACGTGGAGAACGTATTTTGAGAGACCATTCTCCGAACGAGGCTGCCGAAAAAGCCCGCCGTCACGGAAGGGAACGGCCTCAGGCCGAAAGAAAAAGAGGCCGGGGCGAAGAAGTTGGTCGCGAAAAAACTCGCCGACTACGAAAACGATACCGAAATGCGCAGGGAAGCTTATGATCGCTGATCCGGTACCGAACGCAAAGTGGATGTGAAATCGTGACCGATCGCGTGGACCTATCTTAAAAACTCCGAAAGCGCTTAGATAATCGCTTTCTAAAATAAAGTTGATAATTTAAGATAATCGTATAATTTCGCTCGTCCTCCGGTCTCCGGAACGGGCGATTTTATTTATCGAAATACCTCCCATGAAAGTACTCCATATCGTCGCTTCCCCGCGTGGCGGACGCTCCGTCAGCCGCAAGCTCGGCGAATTCGCGGCCGCTAAGGCCGGCACCGAAATCGTCACCGTCGACGTCGCCGCCGAAAAAGTTCCTTTCCACACCGAAAGCTCCGTAGCGTTCAACTACGGATACGGCGAATACGGCGCTCTCGACGCCGACTCCAAGGCCGCTATCGACGCGCAGAAGAAATACGTAGAACAGATCCGTTCGGCAGACGTGCTCGTCATCTCCGCTCCCATGTGGAACTTCGGCGTTCCCGCTGCGCTCAAGGCGTGGATCGACCTCGTCCTCAAGGTGAACGACACCTTCTCGATGGACGCCGCCGGCTACCACGGCCACGTATCCAATATCAAGAAGGCCGTCATCGTCACCACCGCGGGCGGCGGATCGTACGCCGAAGGACCGATGAAGTCCTACGACTTCTTCACCGGCCACGTACAGACCGCCATGGGCTTCATCGGCATCACCGATTCCAAGCTCTTCCGCGTGGAAAGCGTGAACGCCAATCCGGACGGACTCGCCGACCAGGTCATCGCCACCGAAAAAGCCATCTCGGAATACCTTTCCGCGTAAGCCGTTTCCGACTTTCCGTTCAGTTTCCGTCGAAACGTTCGCCAAAACCGAATTTTCACTCGTAATGAACGAAGAAAACGTCCCGAAAACCGGGGCGTTTTTTCGTCCGTATAGACACCGGATTGACCCCGGAAATACGCTATCGATACCCCGTACCCCATTTCGCCGCATCCAGAAGCCAAAACCATTGTTTTAGAAACCTTTCTTTTGACAATATGTAGAATTGGAATAAATATATCAACCACAATATCTTGTGTTTGAAACGAATGGCCATCACCCAAATCCGACGTCGCAACGGCGAGGTCACCGAATTCGACCGCGCACGCGTCGAACAAGCGATCCTCGGCGCCTGCAAAGACGCTAACGAATCCGATACCTCGTTCGTGACCGTCGTCACGGATTTCGTCATCAAGGATCTCGAGCACGTGTTCACCGAAATCTTCGTCAACCGCATGCCGGGGGTGGAAGACGTCCAGGACATCGTCGAACGCAACCTCATGAAGTTCCACAAGTACGAGGTCGCCAAGCAGTTCATCCTTTACCGTGCCCGCCGCAGCGAGGAACGCGAGGAAAAACAGGAGAAACTCGTCGAACAGTTCGAAAAGAACAAACTCAAGGTTACCAAGGCCAACGGTTCGAAGGAATACTTCGACGCCGAAAAGATCCGCAACGTCTGGAAGCGCGCGGCAGTCGGGTACGACACCGTCTGTTCTTTCGAAGACCTCATGGAGGCTTTCAAGAAGAACATCGTCGAAGACATCAAGACCGCCGACATCGGCAAACTCCTCGTAAAGACCTGTATCGACCTCGTTTCCGTCGAGAACATTTCGTGGCAGGAAGTCGCGGGCCGCATCGCCCTCGGCAACCTCTACAAGCTCGCGTCCAAGAACCGCGGCGTAGACGTGGAAAAACTCTACACTCCGGAATCGTACAAGGCCCTCTTCGACGAATACGTGAAGAAGGAACTCTACTCGACCGACTTCTACGAATACTACACCGAAGAAGACATCCTTAAGGCCGGAGCGCGCATCAACGCCGCCACCGACTTCGACTACGGCTACACCACCGTCCTTTCCCTCCAGAAGCGCTACCTTCTCAACCCGAACAAGGTCGTGAAGGAACTCCCGCAGGAAATGTATATGTCCGTCGCGCTCTTCCTCGCGATGCCGGAACCCAAGGAATCCCGTCTCGAGTTCGCCTTCAAGGTCTACGAGCAGTGCTCGACCCAGAAGATTTCGCTCCCGACGCCGACGCTCATGAACGCCCGCACGAACTACCACCAGCTTTCGTCGTGCTTCAAGATCAACGTCGACGACGACCTCCGCGGCATCTACCACTCCATTGAGAACATGGCCCAGATCTCCAAGTTCGGAGGCGGGGTAGGGGTGTACCTTGGCAACATCCGCTCCCGTGGGGCCAACATCCGCGGCATCGAAGGCGCGTCCGGCGGAGTCAACCCGTGGATCAAGGTCATCAACGACACCGCCATCGCCGTCAACCAGCTCGGCACCCGTCTCGGTTCCATCTCGGTGACCCTCGACGTCTGGCACCGCGACATCTACGACTTCCTCGACCTCCAGACCGAAACCGGCGACATCCGCTCGAAGGCGTTCGACGTCTTCCCGGCCATCTCTGTAC
>JBAQKV010000093.1:0-15989 GCA_049301335.1 Patescibacteria group bacterium | reverse complement strand
GGATAGACCGGAAGGATGAGAACGACGAGTGCGGAAAAGACCTTGAACCTCCTGATGATCCTGAATACTCCGTTCTTCTGAAATACGTGGCTTCCGCGAGCGTGTCGCTCGAGACGGGCCCGTATGTTCACTTTGAACCGCATTCGGAAAACTTAGGGATAAAAATCCCCACGGCGGACGTCGGTGAAAACCGCGCCCGGACGTGGGAACTGATCGCTACGCTACCTTAACGACTTCGAGCTTGGTAAGGTGCGCACGGAAACCGCGGGTGCGGGAGTAGCGCTTCTTGGACTTCATCTTGAAGACGGTAACCTTGTCGCCCTTGAAGTTTTCAAGAACCTTGAAGGTGACCTGTGCGCCTTCTACGAGCGGAGCTCCGATTTTTACGTCGGTTCCGTCTTCCTTGGCGACGAGAAGCGGGGAGGCGGTGATTTTGGCACCAACTTCCTCATTGCGGTTGTCGACGTCGATGACGTCTCCAGCCTTAACGGTGTACTGTTTTCCTCCGATCTCAACGATAGCGATCATAATTCCGGAACGTGTAAGTAAGAATACTGGGGATTTCCCCGAATATATTGGAAACCCTTCGAAAATCAATGGAGCGGTTTTTGGAAACCGGCTCCGTGCGGTACGGTTTTGGCTGGGGATGAGGGATTCGAACCCCCGCATGGCGGAGTCAAAATCCGCTGCCTTACCACTTGGCGAATCCCCAATGTGGGATTTTTTCGAAAAAGCCCGCGCATTCTATGGAAAGGGTGCCCCATGTCAAATTAAGAAGACGTCCCGTTTTGCGCGAAGCCAGGCCGGGCCGAAAAAGAAAGGCGAAAAACGGGGCTTGACCATCTTGACGAAAGAATAGAATGCGGGTCTTAGAAAGATTTCACCGAATGAATTCGCCCTCCGGAAAACCCTCGGAAACCGTCGCGTACGGAAACCGGTCGTCAGACCGGATTTCGACGATGGCCCCGCTCCAAAAGGAAGAGGACATGCTCGTGCTCTTGGAAGCGTACCGGCTCAAAGAGATATCCGCCGATTCGGTGAGCGGCTCGGTGGAACTCTCGGTGCTCTTCGGCTGGCTCGTGAGCGGAACGGTGACCCAAGAGGAATTCGACGAGCTGGTGGATTCGCAATCGGTCCAGGAAATCGTCCTCGGGAAAGATTCGTCGGCGGATCCCTTATCGGAAGAGCCGCCGGAAATCGCGCTCATCGAGGAATTGAGGGCGAAGTTGGCGAATTTTCCGGAAAAGGAATCCGTAGAATCGATTACCGCGGCACAATTGGCCGAATGGTCCTGAAGCTCAGAGTCCGGAGTTTCAGGAACGGGGGCGGCGCTCCTGTTCGAAAAGAAGGAAGAGGATAACGAAGGGCCGGCCGTGACGTTCGTATTGGAAATGCGGATGAGCCCCGCCAATCGGGAATGATCCGACGCCGTACGGGCCGAAATCGCGTTCAGCGGATACGACAAATTCTGAAGTTCGTCGTATTTCCAAGCCTCGGTCCCCCTCCCCGTCATGAAAGGCGGGCGAAGAAAACTGTTCATGACCTTCACCGAAGCCGGGACGAACGTGCCGCTGAGGGTTCCGCCGGCCGTCGCGATGGCGTTTCGGGAAAAATACCTGACGAAAATCGACGTTTTCCACGCGAAACCCCGGGCGAAATGACTTGCCGGAATGTTCTCGAAGGCGGTGGAAAAGGTCATCGGCAAATAAAAAGCGCGTTCTTTTAAAGGAAATCCCCGGGCCTTTCGACCCGGGGATTCCTCCGCTCGTACGTGGATATTACTTCTCTTCCACCTCTCCGTCGACCGCGTCGTCGGATTTGGTTTCGTTGGCGTTTTCCTTCACGCGGACGCCGTCGTCTCCAGCGGCCTGGGCCTTGGAGTAGATTTCCTGTCCGATCTTCATCATGACGTCCTGGAGGGACTTGGTGGATTCTTCAAGGGATTCCTTGGAAGCTTCGGCATTTTCGAGAACCTTCTTGAGGTCGGCGATTTTGCCTTCGGCTTCGGTCTTCAGGGAATCTTCGAACTTGCCTTCGTTGTCCTTGATGGTCTTTTCGGCCTGGTAGACGGCGCTGTCGGCCATGTTGCGGGCTTCGATGGATTCCTTCTTCTTCTTGTCGGCTTCGCGGTTGGCTTCGGCCTCCTTTACGAGCGCGTCGACTTCCTTGTCGTCCATGCCGGTGGAACCCTGGATGGAAACCTTCTGTTCCTTGCCGGTGCCCTTGTCCTTGGCGGTGACGTGGAGAACGCCGGACGCGTCGATGTCGAAGGTGACTTCGATCTGCGGAACGCCGCGCGGTGCGGAAGCGATTCCCGAGAGGACGAAGCGGCCTAAGGACTTGTTGTCGCCCGCCATTTCGCGTTCGCCCTGGAGGACGTGGATTTCTACGGAATCCTGTCCGTCGGCAGCGGTCGAGTAGACCTGCGATTTGGAGGACGGGATGGTAGTGTTGCGCTCGATCATGCGGGTCATGACGCCTCCGAGGGTTTCGATACCGAGGGAAAGCGGGGTGACGTCGAGAAGGAGGACGTCGGTGACGTCGCCGCGGATGATGCCGGCCTGGATGGCGGCGCCTACGGCTACGGCTTCGTCCGGATTGACGGAAGCGTTCGGCTTCTTACCGAAGATCTCTTCGACCTTCTTCATGACGGCCGGTACGCGGGTCGAGCCGCCGACGAGGATGACTTCGTCGATTTGCGAAGCCTGGAGTCCGGCGTCGGAGAGGGCCTTGCGGCACGGTTCCACCGAGCGGAGGACGAGGTCGTAGACGAGTTCTTCGAACTTGGCGCGGGTGAGCTTCATGAAGAGGTTCTTCGGACCCGACGCGTCGACCGTGATGTACGGGAGGTTGATGTCGGTTTCCGAAAGGGTCGAAAGCTCCTTCTTAGCCTTTTCGGCTTCGTCCTTGACGCGCTGGACGGCCATCGGATCCTTGGTGAGGTCGACGCCCTGGTCCTTCTTGAATTCGGCTACGATCCATTCGAAGATCTTCTGGTCGAAGTCGTCGCCGCCGAGGTGGGTGTCGCCGTTGGTCGCCAGTACTTCGAAGGTTCCTTCCGAACCGATTTCGAGGATGGAGATGTCGAAGGTACCGCCACCGAAGTCGTAGACGGCGACCTTTTCGTCCTTTTTCTTTTCGGTACCGTACGCGAGGGCCGCGGCAGTGGGTTCGTTGACGATGCGCTTGACGTCGAGACCGGCGATTTTGCCGGCGTTGATGGTCGCCTGGCGCTGGGAGTCGTTGAAGTAGGCCGGAACGGTGATGACCGCTTCGGTAACCTTTTCACCGAGGAAACGCTCCGCGTCGTCCTTGAGCTTTTCGAGGACCTTCGCGGAAATTTCTTCCGGTCGTACGCCCTTGCCGTTAAACTCGATGAGACATCCTCCGTCCGGTCCTTCGGTGACCTTGAACGGGACGGTCTTGAGTTCGGAAGCGACTTCGGAGAACTTGCGGCCGATGAAACGTTTGGCGGACGCGATGGTCTGGGCCGGGTTCATTACGGCCTGGCGCTTGGCCGGCATGCCGACGAGGGTGTCGCCGCCCTTGTTGGCCACGACCGACGGGGTGGTGCGTCCGCCTTCGGCGTTGGGGATGACTTTGGCCTGGCCGCCTTCCATGAAGGCCACGCAGGAGTTGGTGGTACCGAGGTCGATACCGATGATCTTGGACATGGGAGTGTGGATTACGGATACCCCTTTTCGGGATTACGCTGGACATATTAATCAGTTCGATTCTTCTCGTCAAATCATTTTTAGCACATTTAATGATGGAGTGCTAAAGTTAGTATTACGGTACTGGGGGTTTCCTGTGGATTTACGTAAAAACAACGGTACAATCATAACGTAAACGGTGGATAATCCTGAGAACATGCGAAATTTCCTCGACGAATACAAGAAGCCCGCCGTTTCGGCGGTCGTGTTTTTCGTGACGCTCGCGAGCATGTCGTACGCGTACGCCGCGTTCACCGCCCTCACGAACGTCGTCGCCGGAGGCCAATTGAAAGCCGTCGACTGGAATGCTATGGTCGCCGATTTGGCGGACTTGAACGGCCGTTCGGTCCCCCAGGGCGCGGTAATGGCGTTCTTCTGAGCTTCGTGCCCGACCAACTGGTCGCCGGCCGATGGAACGGCGAACGGCGTAAAGATGACGGACGGAACGTCCGGGACGCTAGACTTGCGCGGAGAATTCATACGAGGGATGGACGCTGCGGGCGTGGGCGCGAGGGGCGTGGACCCTGGCAGGACGGTAGGTACGGCGCAATGAGCGACCCGCATCCGCGAACTCATCGACAACTACAAAAATTACACTGTCTGAACGCTCTCGGTTTCGGCTTGGAATATCGAAAGCTGAATGGGCAATTCCGTGGAATGACTGAAATCCGCATACGCGACCCTGAACGACAGCGCCTACTATTACAGCACGACGAGCCAGCAAGCCTGAACTGGCGACAACAACGCTTTCGCCGTCCGTCCCCGAAACGTCGCGCTGCTCTATTGCGTAAAAAACTAAGCGCATGAAACGCTTTTCAAAATTCATTGACGGAATCCAAATAGGCTCCGGGGTCGTCGTCGCGACCGTACTCTGATTTTCGGCGATCTCGTACGGCGCGGCCGCATGGGGCTCTTTGCCCAATGCCGGGACTACCTTGTCTTCGGCGGCGTGGAACGACATCGTTTCGCAAGTGAACGGCCTAGCCGGCGCGATAGGAGTTTCCTCCTGACGCGTAAGCATCGGAACGGCTTCGCCGGACGCGTCGGCGGTTCTGGACGTTTCGAGCACGTCGAAAGGAATGCTCGTACCGCGCATGACGAAAGCCCAGAGGGACGCCATCGCTTCGCCCGCGGACGGAATGGTCGTCTATTGTTCGGACTGTTCGCCGAAAGGTTTCAAGCACCGCGTGAACGGAGCCTGGAGCTCGAATCCCATACAGGAAACGGTGCTCACGAGCACGAATCCGATCGACGCGGTGTACTCGGGCGACGGGGACTGCGTGGATAACGAGACGAAGATCTACATGACGCCGGTAACCCTCACGCCGTGAAAATGGCGGGTGGATTCGTCCGGAACCGGGTACAAGTACGCCGGAATCGCCACGGCGATCGGGGTCGAAGGCTCCCCTGCCGGCATGATGTTCAACGTACCGGTCGGTCCGGGAGGATATTTCGGAATGTACAAAAGCGAGACGTTCCGAATCGGTGCGACGACTACGTACACTCCGTTGCTCGTACCGAGAACCTGATGTTTTCAAGGCAGCCTGGACAAAGTATACGATTTCAAGCTCACCTACACCCTCATCGACGAATAGCATGGACTCGAGAAAAAAACTCTTTGAAAAATTCTTCCAATGAGCCGCCGTCTGAGGCGGGTTCGCCTTTTGCGCCATCGCGGTAACCGCAGCGTACGCCCTCACGTACAACTGGACCGATCCTTCGGCGCTCCGCGGAAAAGCCGCCGGCAACCAATTGCAATCGTCGCAATGGAATCTCCTCATTGGGAACGTGGACAACCTCAACGAACGGCTTTCGAACGCGGAAACCGCGGTCGCGTCACTTTCTTCGGCGATGCCCGCGGGAGCGGTCGTCGCATTTTACGGGACGGCATGTCCGACCGGATGGTCGCCGGCCGACGGAACCGCGAACGGCGTGAAGAAAACGGACGGCACGCCCGGAACGTTGGACTTGCGGGGCGAATTCGTGCGCGGACTCGACGCGGCCGGAGTGGGCGCCAGGAACGTCGACACGGGCAGGACGCTCGGAACCCCACAAAGCGCGTCCCAAGTGATGGGCGGAGGAGGAAATCCGAGTCCGCCGTACCTGAGCGGAAACAATTGGATTATCGCGACCGACAACGGCGCCACCAATACGATCGTCTGACCGAGCAACCTGGAACAGGTATCCTATTGAACGTTCAACGGCAATTTCCTGATGGGGTGGAGCGGATATTCGACCTGACCGACTTCCTGGAACGTCGGACAAGTCCGCCCCCGCAACGTCGCGCTCCTCTACTGCGTAAAAAACTAAGCGCATGAAAACTTTAATCAAGAAATCGGCCCAATCAGCGTTGCTTTGAGCCATGTTCGTGCTTGGTGCGGCGGGAATGTCCATCGCCTACGCGGCGCTGAATTACCTCGCGCCGGTAAATACCGCGACCGCGGGGTCCGGCGTCAGCGCCTCCGAATGGAACAAGATGGTGGCGAATTTCACGACCGTCGATACGAAACTCGCGGCGGTCGTTCCGTCCGGAGCGGTCATGGCGTTCAATCTCGCATCATGCCCGACCGGATGGAGCGAATACGCTCCCGCGTACGGAAGGACCATCCGCGGCATCGACAAGAGCGGGGCTTCGATAGATCCCGACGGGGCCCGTACGGCCGGTTCGACCCAGTCCGACATGGTAGGAAGCCACCGCCATGCCCAAGCGACCAACAACGGCGTCGCCGATGCGAATCCGCGCGAAACGGGAAACCCGTATTACGGCCAATGAATCGACTACGGCGACGGATACGGACCGGTTTGGACCGACTACGCCGGATGAGCGGAAACCCGCATGAAAAACGTCGCGCTCCTCTACTGCGTAAAAAACTAGGAAAATGGAAAAACATGGCATTTTGCACAAATCGCTCCAAGGCGCGGCCATGGGCGCGTCTTTCTGAATCGCGCTCCTCGCCGTCTGAGCCGCGTATGCCAGCTGGGGAATCCTCACCCAAGTGAACACCGTGGGGACCTGATCCGGATTGTCTTCCGCGGAATGGAACAAGGTCGTTTCGAATTTGGGAACCATCGATTCCAAGCTTTCGACCGTATCGGTCCCCGCGGGAGCCGTAATGGCCTTCAACCTCGCTTCGTGCCCGACCGGTTGGAGTGCGGCGAACGGCGCGTGAGGGCGCCCGGATTTGCGCTGAGAATTCATTCGCGGACTGGACGGCGGAAGAGGCGTCGACGCCTGACGCTGACTGGCTACCGCACAAAACGCGACCCGCGTATTCCAGTACAACGCCACCGACATCGGGTATCAAGGCGGACTATGGGATCACGACCAGTACATTTCGGCCGACTTCGACGGAACGTCGGAATCGGTGAGCGGAGGCGCGTATTCCGCGGCCACGTCCGGCGGCGCCATCAGCAGTTGGGCGGTATACGGCGTAAGGGTGCGCCCCCGCAACGTCGCGCTTCTCTACTGCGTAAAAGACTAAACCATGGCCAATTTCAAAAACATCCGCGATACGGCGGTCAAATGAGCCGTTTTCGGCTCTTTCGCCGCGCTCTTCATGACCGGGATAGCCTTCGCGCTCACGTACAACTGGTCGGACCCCTCGGCGCTCCGCGGAAAAGCGGCGGGAAGCCAGGTTCTGTCTTCCCAATGGAACCTCCTCATTGGGAACGTGGACAACCTCAACGAACGGCTGACGAACGCGGAAACCGCGGTCGCGGCGCTCCCGGCATGAACGCCGGCATGAGCGGTCATGGCGTTCAACCTCTCTACCTGCCCCGCGTGATGGAGCCCTTTCTCTTCGGCGAACGGCAGGGCGATAGTTTGAGTCTGAAGCGACGGCCAAGGCGATACCTATTCCCTTCTGAATTCCTGAGGCGAAGCCCGGCATTCCCTAACGGTGGCGGAAATGCCGAGCCACAACCATGCCGTCACGGCATCGGACGTGTCCAATACCGGAGTGTTCATCATCAACGACCATTCCGGAGACGGGATCGTCTCTTCCGACAACTTCAATCCCGCGTACGTCGAAACGAAATCCAACCGGTACTTCACGGACGCTTCCGGCGGTTCGCAATCGCATGAAAACCGAATGCCGTATCTCGCGCTCCTCTACTGCGTAAAAAACTAAGCCATGGCTAAAGCATTCCGTATCCGCTGCGCCGCTTTCGGAAGGAAGCTCGGGAACTTTTCCGCCTTTACCCTCGCCGAACTCATCGTCGTCATCACGATTCTCGCCGTTCTCGCTACCGTAGGATTCTTGGCGCTTTCCTGATACTCGCAGGACGCCAAGAGCGCTTCGTCGAAAACGAACGTAAGATCGGTATATTCCGCCATCGCTTCGGAATCGGCAGTCACGAACAATTCGCCCCGGTACTACGTCGTCCACGATTCCTGAGCGGCGCTCTCGGGTGCCGTCGCTTTCGTAGACGGCTCCCCTTTGACGCTCACCGGAGGGGATTGGAACCAACCGAATACCAACTATTCCGCCGGAAATCCCGATTGGCCGAAACTCAAGATCAATCCCGAAAAATTCAAACTCTCATCGGTTCCGTTGGAACTCGCTTCCGTTTTCGGAAAGGCGGAAGCGGCGTACGATCCGAAATCGGTTTCCGTAGGCGCGATGGACGCCGTCCTCTCGGTCACTCCGTCAGGCAGGAAGCGGACCTCGTCGTTCTTTCAGGTGACGGGCACGGTTCCGGGGACGGGACTCGCTTCCGTTTCTGGGAACTTCCCAACGCCTACCGCTGCTCAGACTTCTTCCTGAGCCGTAGCCGGCCTCGTGAAAAATCCTTCGTCCGCTTCCCTTACCGGTGCCATCGTCGATGAGAATTCGGCCATCGTTCCGTCGGGTCCGCCCAACCCCTGTCCGGGATCGGTGGAAAACGCCAGCGCGAACAACATGCTCTACTGCCGCTGGAGTTCGAACATGACGTGGGCATCCGCCGCGACTTCGACGCCTTCCGGCTATCACATCTGCAAAGTATCGGAATATTACGCCAGATACGCGGGCTTCCCCGTCCATACCGGCAACGGGTACCTCTGGGGGAACGCGCTCGCCGCATACTGGGGCGAATCCGCGGGAGACGTGGGAACCTACGCGTGCACCGAACCGAACGGCACTTGCCATTCGAACGAACACGGCAAACCGTACGGGACTTCGACCGGCCACGCTTACGGCGATGCCGGCTGTGCGAACAACGCTTGGGTCGCCGCTTCGTACTGCAGTTCCGCGAGTTTCCCTTCCGCGTACTACTGCAAATAATTCCCGAACGAAAAAAATCCCCCGGCATGACCGGGGGATTTCCAAAACCTTTAGAACGTTTCCGCGACGTGCTTGAGGAGGATGCGGCGGTCTTCCGGAAACTTCACGTTTTCCAGATACGAAACCGCGGAAGCGAACATGCGGAACTGGTTGTCGTCCTTGAAGAGGAACGCGTTGCCCTCGAACTTCATCGGGTTGAAATCCTTGAGGACGCCCGAGAACACGTTCTTTTCGTGGATGATCGGAACGACTCCGGCCTTCATACAGCGGACGATGTCGAGCTCTTCGGCCTCGCCGTCGAGCATGAAGAAATCGAACGCGTACAAGTCGCTCGGCGAAACTTTGTCGGCCGCTACGACATTGCGGAGTTTCGGAACTTCGTCGGTCGTTACGGCGACGGCGGCGATGCCGATGGCGGAGAAGCCTTCGAGGATGAAATCGCGCTTCGCTTGGTCGCTGATCGATACGAGGGCGACGGCGGCCGCGGCCTTGGGAAATCCGTGGGTATCGCGGAGGCCGGTCTTGGCGGTTTCCTTGATGGCGCGGAGCTCGGCGATGCCGGGAGTATTCTGGGGAACGTTCATATAAAAGGATTTTGGTTTTGATTTCTCGTGTCTTCCGATAGATTACCACACGTTTTTACAGCATCCCACGAATTGCGCTTGACGAATGAATAAGAACTTTTGGAAAGATTTGGCGGCCAAGGGCCCCATCGTCGCGTTAGCCCCCATGGACGGGTATACCGACGGCCCGTACCGGCTCACCGTACGCAAGACCGCGCCTAGCACGGTGGTCTTTTCGGAGTTCTACAGCGCCGACGGTTTGGTGCGTTCGAAACACCTCGCCAAAGAAGTGC
Source organism: Patescibacteria group bacterium (assembly GCA_049301335.1). GTDB lineage: Bacteria > Patescibacteriota > Gracilibacteria > BD1-5 > UBA2023 > JANJWP01. The sequence goes on along the minus strand of JBAQKV010000093.1, from coordinate 6,156 downwards.
TTCCGCACGACGAAATCGAACGCCCGGTAGTATTCCAGATTTTCGGGAAAGACCCGGAAATGTTCCGCGAAGCCGCGAAAATGATCGAGGCCTACGGCGCGACCGGCGTCGACATCAACATGGGATGTCCGGCGAAAAAGGTGGTGAAGAGCGGGCACGGCTCGAGCCTCATGATCAACCGCGACACCGCGTTCCGCATCGTGGAAGAAATGGCGAAGGCCGTAAAGATCCCGGTATCGGTCAAAACCCGTCTCGGATGGGCGGACGATTCCCTTCTCGTGGAATTCTGCCAGGGATTGCAGAACGCCGGGGCCGACCTCATCACCGTCCACGGCCGCACCTACCAGCAGGCGTTTGGCGGAAAAGCCGACTTCACCGGCATCTACGAACTGAAAAGGAACCTCTCGATTCCGGTCATCGCCAACGGCGACATCTCGGACTACGACGACGGCATCGCCAAGCTCGGAAACCTCGACGGTTTCATGATCGGCCGCGCGAGTTTCGGCAACCCCTGGGCGTTCCTTCCGGGAAAATACCGCCCCACCCTCCGCGAAATCCTCTCGACCATGGACGGCCACGCCGAACTCCTCATCGAAAAGAAGGGCCGCAAAGGCGCTTTGGAAGCCCGCAAGCATTTGGTAGAATACCTCCACGGATTCCCGGGCGTCAAAACCTACCGCACCCGCCTCGTCTCGGTGGAAAATCTCGAAGATATCCGTACAATCCTTTCCGACATCTCGACCGAATGGCCCGACCTCCTCGATAAGATCCCCGACGGATCGGCCATGCCGAGAAAATTCGAAGGCATCGAGAACTGCCCGGTTGACTAACGCACCTATGAGCACACTTTCACGCAAAGAATTCGCCGACATCGCCGAAGAATACATTCGCAAACTCAACGAGATCGCCGACAAGCAGGGCTTCTCGGTCATTACCGCGTTCTACATCGAAGGAACCGAAACCGAGCCCATCGACTACTCGATCGACTGGCGGAACATGAGCCTGAACGAAAACCTCCACGCCCTCGCGCGCTGGACGCAGGACATCATGAACAGCTACGACGAGGAAGAAGACGCCGAACTCGAGGGCGAAGCCCCGTTCGGGGATTACCCGGCCAAGTACTAAATGGATCGCATCATCGCCGTTTACGGCCCCACGGCATCCGGAAAAACCGCGCTCTCGCTCGAATTGGCGGAGCGCTTTTCAGGCGAGGTCGTTTCGGCGGATTCGCGTCAGATATTCAAAGGAATGGATATCGGAACCGGAAAAATCACGAAGGAAGAAGCGCGCGAAATCCCCCACCACTGCCTCGATATCGCGAATCCGGACGAGGACTATTCGGTCGCGCTGTTCGTAAAAGCCGCGGATGCCGCCATCGCGGACGTTTGGTCGCGCGGAAAAACCGCCGTCGTCTGCTGAGGTACGGGATTGTATTTGGACGCCCTCCTGTTCGATTTCGACGTCGCCGAAGTCCCGCCGGACTGGGAATACCGTGCGGAACTCGAAAAATTCCGCGCCGAGCACGGGACCGAAGCGCTTTGGAAAAAGCTCGAAGCGGTCGATCCGCAGTACGCCGCGACCATCCATCCCAACAACCACCGCTACGTCGAGCGCGCGCTCGAAGTCTTCGAAAAGACTGGAAAATCCAAAGCCGAATCGCACGGCGAACGGAAGCTGAGGTTCCAAAACGTCGAATTCGCCACTCCTTATGACGGTGACCGCACCGCTCTCTACGCCAAGATCGACGCCCGCGTCCGCAAAATGTTCGACGACGGACTTTTCGAAGAAGCCGTAGCGCTCTTGGAGAAATACGGAAAAAACGCTTTCGGACTGAAGACCATCGGGTACGGCGAAGTGGCGCGGTATCTGGACGGCGAATTCGGCGACCCCCTCGGAAAAACGTCTCCGGCGTTCGAAAAATGCGTTTCGCTCGTCGCGCAGAATTCGCGCAATTACGCCAAGCGCCAGACGACCTGGAACAAGCGGTACGAGAATCTGAAGCACCTCGGAACCGAATAGCGCACCCTTCGAAAGTCCCGCCCGCAAAGGCGGGCTTTCTTTTGACTTGGAAAAAATTCGGACTATAACGTCCGCTTCTTTTCCGACAGACGGAAAACGGAGGCCATTAAACGACACGGAACATGGATACGGAAAAGAACGTCGCGAACGAAGGAAAAGCGGGGGGATTCGCCGCTTCCCTTCCCCGGCTCCTCAAGGAGAACTGGAAAAGCGCGCTTTCGGTGGCACTCATCAACATCCCGCTTTCCATTTCCCTCGCGGTAGCGAGTCTCGGCAACGGATCGGATTCGGCGCCGCTCGTGGGGATTCTCACGGCCGTTTGGGCAGGTTCGTTCGCGGCGCTTTTCGCTTCGTCGAATTTCAACGTCTACGGTCCGGCCGGGGCGCTCTCGGGCATACTTTTGGCTTTCGCGCTCGAAGCGGGGCCGCAGTACGTCCCGTTTCTCGCTATCGCCACCGGTTTGGCGGTCATCGTCATCTGGGCACTCAAGCTCTCGCGCTACATCACCCTCATTCCGGGTGCGGCACTCCACGGTTTTCTTTTGGGCGTCGGAATCACCATCGCGGCTTCGCAACTTAACGCGGCTCTCGGCATCGCGCCGAAGGTCTCGCACCCGACCGTCGTGGCGAATTTCTTACAGACGCTTGCGCAGTTCGGCGAAACCAACTGGGCGGCGTTCGCGGTTTTCGCTACGGCGTTCGCGTTCCTCCAGGTTTGGAAGAAGTTCGTACCGTCCGTTCCGGGACCGATTCCGCTCACGGCGCTCGCCATCGCGCTCTCCTTTTTGCTCACGAAACCGCTTTCGGACGCGGGAGTCCAAACGATAGGTACCAAGTTCCCCACCCTCGCGTTCCAACTCTTCTCGATTCCCGACATTCCGTCGAAGGCCGACTTTTTCGCCAACCTCGAAATCTACCGCCTCATTGGAAAAACCGCCGCGGTCATCGCGGTCATCGCCGTTCTCGAAACCATGATTTCCGCGAAAATCGCGGCGAAGATGCGAAAAGAGGACTTCGACCGGGATAGGGAGATATTCGGGCTCGGGATGGCGAACCTCGCTTCCGGCATCGTGGGCGGACTTCCGGCGACGGCGGTTCTCGTGCGCACCGCGCTCAACGCGAAATCCGGCGCTACGCACCGGACGAGCGCCTTCCTCATCGCGGTTTTCACCACGCTCATCGCCTGGCTCTGTTTTTCGGCGTTCAAGCTTTTGCCGATGCCGGTGGTCGCGGCGATTCTCGTGAACATCGCCATCGGAATGGTCGAGTTCGAACTCTATGCCAAAATCTTCAAGTTCGACCGGACGGCGTTCTTCCTCACCTTTTTAGTCGCGGCCATCACCGTAATCGACGACCCTACCATGGGAATCCTCGCCGGAACGGCCGTTTCGCTCATCGTGTTCATTAAAAAGGTGTCCGACGGCAACGTGAAGGTCTCGGTATTTCGAAAGGGCGAGTACTTCGGAAAAATCCGCGTGAAAGAATACCTGAGGCTCCAAAAGCCGGGAGACGTGCTCATCTACCGATTCAACGGTTCGGTCACGTATCTCAACGTCGAGGCCCAATTGGAACGCCTTCGCGAAATCCGCGAGGCGACGCACGTCGTTTTTAGTTTTTCCAACGTCTACAACGTCGATCTGGACGGATTCGAAGCCCTCGAAGCGATGATGGAGACCGTTCGGGAAAAGGGTATCGAAATTTCGGTAAGCGGGCTTTCGAAGTCGCTCGTCGAGAAACTCGCGGAAACTCCGTTCTACGCGGAACTCAAAAACGAGGGGCGAATTTACTCCGCCAGTTCCCTCGCGCTCAAGAAACTTTTTGCCGCGTAGGCCGAACGCCTATAATCCGGAAAACCTTTCCCCGCCATCGTGAAACACGGACCGTTCTTCATACTCTGGATCATCTTCCTGACGAGCACGCTTTCTTCGGCGCTTTTGACGTTCTACCTCGATCCCGAGACGAATTTCACGGTCGCCTTCACGGCTATGGGAATCGCGGTTTTTCTCGCCATCGCGTCGTTTTCCTCGATTACGTTCTACGGGTTCAAGAAGGTGTACTACCGCGGCGAAATCCATCCGGGAGTCTTCTTCGCTTCCGTCAGGCAAGGTATCCTCTTCTCCCTCGTCGCGCTCGGATTGGTGGCGTTCTTCTCGCTCTCGCTCCTGACTCCGCGCACCGGCGGCCTGCTGGTCTTCATCGCGCTCCTCATCGAACTCATGCTCGAAAGCGTCAGCACCTCGTAACGACGAAAAAATCCCCCGGTCGTAACCGGGGGATTTCGTTTGGCGCGCATTGGGCGCTACTTCCGACTTCCGTTGCGCGAGCGGGGTTTCCGTGCCGAATCGGTACGCGTAGCGCGGGCATCCGAACCGTACGAGTCGCGGTGGACGCCCCGCGGAATGTTCATCCGGGCGGAAGCGGCCGCGACCGATGCCGAAGCACCGGAATGACGGCGGGAATGGTTGCGCGACGACGGACCGTAGGACGGAGACGCGACGCTGGGAAGGACCGCTACCGGTTCACAATCGACAACCTCGCGGTTGCGGATGAGAAACGCGGTGGGCGGCGGCTGGAAGAGCGAACCGAGGGCAAGTACTATGAGGCGTCGAATCACGGGGTCTCCTTTCGTTTTTGGGCGATCGAACGAGGCGAATCATATCCAAAGGTTGGCGAAGTCAAGGGCTCGGACGGAGGAATTGACTTTTCCATACGCGTCACTACTATCTGCGGCGACCATTCAAAAACCAAAAAGGAGGAAAAACGAATGTTCGACACCCCCAGGCCGTTGCTCGAAATCCAGCAATTCATGTCCTGCGCACGGCAATCGAGCGACAAACGCCCCCTCGAATCCCATGAAATCATGGTGAGCGTCCGAGGAAGGCGCCGCGTCGACGGCCGAACGAAAGAATGGGAACTGTTCGAAACCGTCTACTGCGTGGACGTTCCGAAACTCCAGTCCCTCCGGGCGCTGAACCGTTAAGGTTTCAGATCCGAAAAAAATCCCCCGCACGGGGGATTTTCATTTGCTTTGGGAACTATCCGAGACGGGTTTGCGAACCGGCTTCTTCGCTGATTCCGTCGCGGCGGATCCATTCTTCGCCCGAAGCGGTAAGGCGGCGTCCGCGGGGAGTGCGTTCGAGGAATCCTGCTTTGAGGAGGAACGGTTCGACCACGTCTTCGACGGTTTCTTCTTCTTCGCCCACGATGGAGGCGAGAGTATTGAGACCTACCGGGCCTCCGCCGAACTTGTACGCGAGGGTCGAGAGGAGTTTGCGGTCGAGCGGATCGAGACCGAGCGCGTCGATGCCGAGATATTCGAACACCTGTTCGGCGCCGGCGGACGTTTTAACGTCTTTGCCGACGACGGCGTAGTCGCGCAGTATTTTGACGAACCGGTTGACGATGCGCGGGGTCCCCCGGCTCTTTTTCGCCACGGTTTCGGCGACGGCGGTTTCGAAGCCGTCCATTCCGAGAACGCGCATGGAGCGGGCGGCGATGCGGGTGAGTTCGGCGTCTTCGTAGAAATCGAGCTTGAGGACGTTGCCGAAGCGGTCGCGGAGCGGTCCGGTAAGTTTGGAGAGCTTGGTCGTGGCGCCCACGAGGGTGAACTTGGGAATTTCCATGCGGACCGACGAAGCGCCCGTGCCGGAGCCGACCATGATGTCGATGGCGAAGTCTTCCATTGCGCTATAGAGGATTTCTTCGGTCTGCGGCTTGAGGCGGTGGATTTCGTCGATGAAGAGGACGTCGCCTTCGGACAGCCCGGTGAGGAGCGAAACGAGGTCGGCCGGTTTTTCTACGGCGGGACCGGAAGTCGTCTTAAGGTTCGCGCCCATCTCTTTGGCGAGAATGAACGAGAGCGTGGTCTTGCCGAGACCCGGCGGACCGTAGAGAAGCACGTGTTCGAGCGGCGCGCGGCGGGCTTTGGCCGAATCCACGGCGATGCCGAGGTGGCGTTTTACGTTCTCCTGTCCGACGTATTCGGTGAGGCTCGTAGGGCGGAGGGTAGCTTCTTCGGGCACGTCGATAATCTCTTCGGACGGGGCGACGAGGCGGGTTTCGGGAATCTTCTTCTTCGATTCGATGGCCATACTTCAGAATTGCGTTTCTACGGGAAATTCCCCATATGCACACTAT
>JBAQKV010000092.1:0-2176 GCA_049301335.1 Patescibacteria group bacterium | reverse complement strand
CGTACAGATAGCCGAAAGTCGGTTTGCTTCCCGACGTGTATCCGGCAGGGAACTGGTCCCAGTTGTGGGCGCCTGCGGCAGGAGCCGGATGGGAGTTGTTCGAGCCTCAGAATCATGACATGGAATCGGCGGCGCTAAGGCTTCCAGCGTTGTCTCCGATGACTCCGATACGAACGCCGATCATTGAATATTTTTGATTGTATCCGTTTATCAGGAGTGACGTCTGGAGATACCCGGTCGGAACGAAATTGTTCCATACCGAAGCGCTTTGCAAGGTTTCGGTAACGGCCGTATCCGGGCTGATTTTCGCGTAGAGCGAAGTTCCGCTCCAAGGGAGATAGACGTTGCGGATCGTGCCCGAAGTATCCGATTGCATAAGTATCGAAGCATACGGCAAGGTCGAATACGCCATGCCTTTGTATTCGGTTTTCGTCATGTCGGTGGAGGCGTCGTTCAGCGTCGTGGCGTTCGTCCAGTACGCCGCGGTATACGTGAACGTGGACTTCGTTCCGTCGACCTTCATGACGAGCGTCCATCCGCCTCATTGGGTCGTCATGTCGCAGTACGCTTTGTAACCGTCGGAATTCGAACCTCCGTTCGGGTCGATCCAATACGTGCCGTTGCCGGTGGTGCCGCCATAGGTTTTTCCCGCGGGCGCGTTCAGATATTCGTTGCAAGACGCTGCGTACGTGCCGTCGGACCATGTCCTGCCGGCAGTATCGTTTCCCGAGATTCCTACGCCCGATACGGCTGTTTGTTCGCCGCTCACCGTTCCTACCGTCGCGCCGTCCTTAATGGCGCCGGTCGCGCCGAGCAAGGGGTCGCGAACGAGTCCGGAAATAGCTCAGGAAGCCGTTTCCGACGCGGTGGGCTGGGGGAAATTCCCGCTTACTACCGCAACTTTGGTGGCGGGAGCCACGCCGGCCACTTGAAACCAGGAGGTAGTGCGTCTGGTTCCGTTGTTTCCCTTGGTCGATACGTCCAACGCCCCGATCGAGAGGAATTTCGAATCGTATGCGGCAAACGCCTTTCCGACGTTTCCGACTGCCGAAACCTTGAACTTCTCGGGGTTCATCTTGAGCTTCGCGTAGTCGGGGTTCCCGGCCGAATAGTTGGCGCCCGAAACGTTCCAGTCTCAACCGGTAAGCGCCACCTGGTTCCCGTCGACGTAGACGAAAGCGCCGGAGAGCGCCGCCCCCGTGTCGTGGACGACGTAGTACCGGGGGGAATTGTTCGTAATCGCCGATTCCGCCGAAATCGCGGTCTGCACCGACCTCACGTTCGCTTTGATAGCGGAATCCTTAGCGTCTTGGGAATATCCCGAAAGCGCTAAGAACCCGATGGTCGCCAGAATCGCGAGGATCGTGATGACGACGATGAGTTCGACGAGGGTGAATCACGTGATTTTTCGTCGGGTTTCCCTTTTTTCGATTCCGATGCCCGCGATATCTGAAGGATTCGGCTTGATCATGTCCAGTATTGTTAAGATTTGATTCAAATCATACCACGCCATCCTTTTTTTCCAAGTGGAAAATTATAATGGAAAACATCGTATTGACGATTTCGTAACCGTGGGTATGTTCGGTCCGTCGGAAATTCCCGACAGGCCAAAAACAAGGAGGATATCCGATGGCTCAATCCGAAGAGAACGGCAAAAAGTTGGCTCGCAGCCAGCAAATCCGGGGAGGCGTCGCCTTTCTGAACTACTTCATGACGTACGTCGTCGTCCCCATGATCGTCATCGTGGGAATCGGCTTCGTCAAAAGTACCGACGCCCGCATGGGAATGTTGGTCGAAGAAATCGTGAAGCTCCGTACCGAGAACCAAAACATGGTCCAGTACGTCGCGGAAACCAATAAGCGAATCAGTCACGAAAGCGTGATCGCTTCGACCGAAGTCGTCCGTATCGGGGTCCGCCAAGCGGTACTCCGCGGCGACGCCACCGGCAACTGCGTCACGCTCGTCCGTCGCTACGTAGCCGATCCGGCGACGGGTCTCTACGACGCCGACGCCTACGAACGGAAGCTCACTTCCGAAAAGGGCCGTTGTTCCGTCTAGGAACTTCCGCCCAATCCCGAAACCCCCGCCCGAGTGCGGGGGTTTTCATTTTTCTCGCCGTTTTTTTCCAATTCCGGCCTCGCGTTCGGAAAAATTTGCATATAGTGTGCATATGGGG
>JBAQKV010000091.1:0-7842 GCA_049301335.1 Patescibacteria group bacterium | reverse complement strand
GACTAGTACTGTTCGAAGAACACGTTTTCTTTGGGGACGCCGAGTTCCGCGAGCTAGGCGCGGGTGTCCTTTACCATCGCCGGAGATCCGCAGAGGTAGAATTCTTGATACCCCGCGACGTTTCCCGCGGTGACGAAATCGGTGACGTATCCTTTTTCGAAGCCGGCTTCCTCTGAGCGGCTAAGGTAACGGAGCGATACGAATTCCGGAAATTCCTTGGCAAGGTTTTCGGATTCTTCGACGTAGAAGACGTCCTGTTTTTCACGGACTCCGAAGACGAACGCCATCTTGGCGCGATAGCCGCGTTTCGCGGAATCGAGAAGCTGGTAGTAGAGCGGGGCGAAGCCGGTTCCCGTACCGATGAAACACTTGGAAACGTCGGTTTCACGAAGGGTGAAGTGACCCATCGGGCCCATCCCCCCGATTTCGGCGCCCACTTCGAGGTCACAGAGAATCGGGCTTCCCGCTCCTCATTCCACGCGTTTCACGATGAATCCGAACGAGGCGTCGCTATCACGGAACGCGATGCTGTAGGCGCGTTTCACGCCCTGTGCGAGATCGAAGATGACGTATTCGCCCGCCTTGGATTCGAGCGGAACGGACGATTCGAAACGGAGTTCGAAAACGTCGTGCGTGAGCGGACGTTTGGCAACGAGCTTAAAAACGGATTTTACTACGGGCATGGCCTTTGGCGGTAAGTGAAGCGTCGCGATGACGCGCAATAGTATCGAAATGCGAAAAAAAAGAAAGCGTCCGTAACGGACGCTTTCTCGAACGCCATCTTTAGACGCTCCATGAATTTCGAATTATGCGGCACGACGGAATTTTTCATCATTCGCGGCGGCGACGAGTTCTTCGCGCTTGGTAGTGAGCGCGTCGATGATGCCGGCATATTCGGCGACTTCGGCCTCGGTGACGCCGGAACGGAACCAGCGGAGGATATTGCCAGTGCGGAGGAGCGCGCGGATGCCGACCTCGGTCGCCTCGATGTCATCGAACTTCACGATGTTTCCGGCAGCGGCATGGGTGCGGTCGAGAACGTTCGAAAGGGCCTCCGAAACGAATACGTTTTCGGAAGCTTTTTCTTCGACGGGAGTCTGAAGTTCGGCCTCGTTCATGTTCTTGGATTTTTACGTCTCCATTATACGTAAAATCGCATTTTGGGCAAATATGCGGCCGTCCGGTTTGACTCGCGAGCGCATACTTTTAAAATCGCGGCGGTTTCTTTACCGAAAAGGAGGGAATATGGAACCGTACTTACGAATACCGCTCATCGTGGCCGTAGTCGCCACGCTCCTCGGGACGCCCCCGATCACGGGCGCGCAAACGCTTACCAATGCCGAATCGAAGGCATTGCTAAACGAAACGCTCGCGAAAGAGGCACTCGACCGGAAAAACTTCCCGGTCGCGAGCGTCGGCGATTACCGGATGAACGGGGTGAAACTTCCCGATTCGTTCGCGAAAATGCCGCCGAGCCCGACGAGAACGTGCTACTTCTTGGGCAAAGTCGTGGAAATCGAGAACGGGAAAGTCGTTTTCGACGACCAGATCGAATCGATTACGCGGAAAGTCAGCTGTCCTTCGTCCGTTTCCCCAAACGGATCGAAATAAGCGGATCCGGAAACGAAAGTTCTCCGGAAAAATAGAAGCCCCTACCAGAATTAACTGGCAGGGGCTTTTTTGTGCGCTCAAGGCGCTACTGGAGTAGGACCGAGGACTACGCCTCGAGGGTCTTGCGGATTTCGGCTTCGATCTGGTCACGGAGTTCGCGGTTCTGGTCGAGGAACGCCTTGGCGTTTTCGCGCCCCTGTCCGAGACGGGTTTCCCCGAAGGAGTAGAACGCACCGGCTTTCTTGACGATTCCGGATTCGGAACCGATGTCGACGACTTCACCCGAGCGGGAGATGCCCTCGTTGAAGAGGATGTCGACTTCGACTTCGCGGAAGGGCGGAGCCACCTTGTTCTTCACGACCTTGATCTTGGCGCGGGTACCGGTCGCCTCGCGGTCGTCGCCGGTTCCGGATTCGATCTTCTCTTTGCGGCGGATATCGAGACGCTGGGAAGCGTAGAACTTGAGCGCGTTACCGCCGGTGGTGGTTTCCGGATTGCCGAACATGACTCCGATCTTCATGCGGATCTGGTTGATGAAGATGACCGTGCACGAGGATTTGGAAATGACGCCGGTAATCTTGCGGAGCGCCTGGCTCATGAGACGCGCCTGGAGACCCATGAACGAGTCACCCATGTTGCCTTCGATTTCAGCCTTGGGGACGAGGGCGGCGACGGAGTCGATGACGATGAGGTCTACCGCGCCGGAACGGACGAGGGCGTCGACGATTTCGAGCGCCTGTTCGCCGTTGTCGGGCTGGGAAATGATGAGCGAATCGACGTCGATGCCGATCTTTTTGGCGTACGACGGGTCGAACGCGTGTTCGGCGTCGATGAAGGCGCAGGTGCCGCCGGTTTTTTGCATTTCTGCGATTGCGTGGAGCGTAAGCGTGGTCTTACCCGAGGATTCCGGACCGTAGATTTCTACGATGCGGCCTTTGGCGTACCCTCCGCCGAGCGCCTTGTCGAGGGCGATGGAACCGGAGGAAGTGGTTTCGACCTTGATGGAATCCTGGTCGCCGAGGCGCATGATGGAACCCGCGCCGAACTGCTTCTCGATCATCGCGAGGGCCGAAGCCAGCGCTTCTTTCTTATTGTCCATGTTGGGAAACGAAGAATGATGTAACGGGTCGAAATATATACTTCCGTATGTAAAATGCAAATTTTAATATGGAAATTCCATATAAAAAGTACATATAGGGCGCAAAGATGGCTTACCGGTGCTGTTTGGCGTAGAACTCTTTTACTCCGGCGGAAGTGCCGATGCTGATTTCGTGGCCTTTGCACGCGGGGCATTCGTACCTGTACTTCACCGGATGGAGGCGGGTGGCCTCTACGGTTTTGCCGCAGGCGCGGCAGTAAAACACGACGTCGCCGCGTTCGGGATCGAAGTTCTCCCGCTTCTTACCGAACGAGGGAACGTTGACGAGGTCGTTGTATGACATGGGAGAGAAAGGAAATCCTGCGAGTCGCAGTATAGCGTCCGTACGTTCGAAAAAGAAAGAAAAGCGTACGAAAAACCCCGATTAGTCGAAAAGCTTTCCGAGAATGCCCTTGCCGTGGCCGTCGGCCATGCCCTTCTCTTTCGCGAGGGCTTCGTAGAGTTCGCGTTCTTTGGCGGTGAGTTTCTCGGGAACTTTCACGCGGAAAGTGACGATGAGGTCGCCCTTGCCTCCGTTCGGGATTTTGGGAGCCCCTTCCCCGCGGAAACGTACGGCCTTGCCGTGCTGGGAGCCGGACTTGATTTCGATTTCGCGTTCGCCCACGACCGGAATCGTGACTTTGCGGACGTTTCCAAGAACCATTTCGACCGGATCGAGGTCGAGATGGTAGTGGAGGTCGGCGCCGTCGCGTTCGAGACCGTTCTCGGTTTCCGGAATCGAAAAATGGAGGTAAAGGTCGCCGTTCCCGTCGATGCCTTCGTGGCCTTCGCCGCGGATCTTGACGGTCATGCCGTCCTCGATGCCCGCCGGGACGTCGATCTTCCGCTCGGTGCGGAAAATTACGTAACGCTCCCCGCGGCACTTTCCGCACGGATGTTCGATGATTTTGCCGTTTCCGCGGCATTTGGGACACGTGACGGCCTGTTCGACCACGCCGAACACCGTCTGCATGCGCTGTTTCACCCGGCCCGCGCCCGCGCAGTCGGGACAGGTTTTCGGTTCGCGGCCCTTTTCGGAACCGGTGCCGGCGCAATCCGGACACACCTGCCTACGCTCGTAGGCGATTTCTTCGCTTCCGCCCTTCACACCCTTTTCGAAAGTCGTCTTCACGCGGACTTCGATATCGTCGCCCACTTCGCGGCGCTTGCCGCGTCCGCCCTGTTGGAATCCTCCTCCGAAAAACGATTCGAAGATGTCCGAAAAATCGAAGTCGGCCGAAAAACCGCCCCCTCCCGGGAATCCCTGGTCGTTTTGGACGCCTCCGGTACGGTCGTAGTACGCCTTCTTCTGCGGATCCGAAAGGGTCGCGTAGGCTTCGTTCACTTTTTTGAATTCGGCTTCTTTCGCCTTATCGCCTTGGTGCCGGTCGGGATGGAGCTCCATCGCTTTCTTGCGGTAGGCCTTCTTAAGTTCTTCGGCGGAAGCGTCGCGGCCGACGCCGAGCAGATCGTAGAATTCGTATGCCATGGAAACGTGTCTTTATTACCTGAAATATCCGGGGCTTTCGGAAAGATCCGTGCCCCTTCGGGTTTTCACCGATGTACTGGGCCGATTTTATTCGGAAAACCACCGGAGGCAAGAGGCTTGGGTTTCGTTGGCTTTACAAAGACAAGCAAGTGCATTTGACAGAACGTCCCCGGAGACGTATAACTCCAACATATGGACGCACCCGTTCCCCTCACTCCCCGGAATCCGCGCGTGGTCGAAAACAGTCCGCGCGTTTTTGAGGCGCAACCGAATCCCGAAGAAATCCGCGAACGTTTCCGCCTTGCGGAAAAAACCGTATCCGAACTTCTCAAATTGGTCGCCCCGCGGTGTAACGAACTCATCGACGGCACCGGCCAGCCGACGGAAGTCTCTGTGGTCATGGGAGAAACCCGACGCCTGGTATTGGAGATGTTCGAAAACCTCCGCGAAATGGAGCGGCTTTTCGGCCTTCCTGAAAATTTCGTCGCCGCCCTCGAGCGTATCGGACGCTCGGTTTCGACCAGCATGAACGAGAGCGCGCCGGAACTCCGTCGCTTCCGCATGATTTCCGAATCCCTGGACCTCCTTCGGAAATACCTCGAAATGGACTATGCCGGCATCTGGCTCCTGAAAGACGGCAAGGGAGTTCCCCTGCACGAATCCGGAACCCTGCATCCGTCCTCGAACCACGGCATCATCGAGGAACAGGTCGCGCTCGCCATCGAAGGCACGAAAGACGGGCGTTTCGCCTATCTCGATCCGTCCGATTCCGAAGACGGGGGAGTGGATGCGGTATTCATCTTCCGCAACATCGAAGGCAAGCCTATAGGATACCTCCTTCTCGACGACTACGACACGGCCCATGACATCGACATGGACCAGATTTCCCAAATCGCGGAAACGTATTACGTCCACCTCCACGCCGTCATCCACGAAGAAGAATCCGCGCTCGCTAAAAAGGAGCTCCTCGACATCAAGAGCGAACTCGAACGCATGCGTTCGGAACTCCACAACACCCGCTTCGACCAACTCACCGGACTCCTGCGCAAAGACGCGGCCGAAGAACTCCTCAAGAACGCTATCGAACGCGTACGCCGCACGGAAGGCTCGGCAGTGCTCTGTATGATCGACATCGACCACTTCAAGAAGGTCAACGACACGCACGGACACCTGATGGGCAACGAAGTCCTCTCGAAACTCGGAAACGTGCTCACCGGTAAGGGCGACGGCTATACGCCGCGTCGAATCGACATTCCCTGCCGCTGGGGAGGAGAAGAATTCATCATGCTTTTCGACGAGACCAACGAAGCCGGGGCGACGTCGGCCGCCGAACGCATTTCGGCAGCCATCAAGAAACTCCGGTTCAAAGACGGAAACTCAGGAGAAGAATTCGGCATCACCGTCACCGTCGGAATGGTCGGCGTCAGGACTGCGGAAGTTCGTGAAATCCCCCGTGAAACCGACCTTCTCGCCCACTATTTCGAACTCGCCGACCGGGCGCTCTACTACGGCAAACGCAACGGCCGCGACCAGATCGTGAGCTACGAAGCCGGAAAGACCGACCCGGAAAACGCTCCGAGCGAACCGACCGCCCGCCAAACGGCGAGACGCGTTTCGCGTTCGATTTCCGAAACCATCGACGGAACGTCGGCGAATCGGAAATTTGGAAAAAAGAAAGCGCCGAACGCCGTTCGGGGAAGGATTAAGGTTACCTGACCCAAAAGAATCCGCCCTAAGAACACGGGAACCGATATGCCCGAAGAATAGCCACTTTCCCGTTCTCGACCGCAACTCCGTCCGCCGTAAGGCGACGGAGTTTTTCTTCGGTTCCGAGATTGTATCCCGAAACTTTTCCGTCGGACGCGACGACCTTGTAACAGGGGTAGCGGTCCTGTTCGAGATTGGACGCGAGCATCGAAGCCACGGCGCGCGGAGACGTACCGAGAACCCGGGCGAGTTCGCCGTAGGTCGTGAATCCGTCTTTCGGAATTTCGAGCAGGAGTTGAAAAAGGCGCGCTTTGCGGGTATGTTGTCCGGGAACTGATTTTTCCATGGCCGAATCATACCCGAACGCGGACGAAAATCGAGCCCCGGACTCCGTACGCGGAGTCGCGAGGCCTTTCGCCGATTTCGGATACGCGGATTTCCAGCGGGCGTTCGATGCGGTCGTAGGCGCGAAACCGGAGCGGTCGGAAGGCGAAACCGCCCTGATCCGCCGTGCGGAAAAATTCTGCCGCGTTCTCGTAAAATTCCCGGGAATCCGCCGAATCTGGGTATGCAATTCCCTCTCGATGAACGCCGCCGACGGCGATTCCGACATCGACCTTTTCGTCGAGACCGCACCGGGAATGCTCTGGACCGGACGCGTAATGACGACGCTCTTCTTTTCGCTCCTCGGAGCGCGTCGCCATGGAAACTACGTGAAAGGACGGTTCTGCCTGTCGTTCTTCGCGGTGGAGAACGCGGATTTGGGAAAGGTCGCCGTGGCGGACGACGCGTATCTCTACGAGTGGGTGAGGCGGCTCGTGAGGGTGGACGGGAAAGATGCCGGGAAGCGGCTTCCGGAAAACCCCAAGCGTCCGTCCGCGCTCACGCGAGCCGTGGAAACCGTTTTTAAAGCCCTCTTCCTTCCGAAGACCCTCCGCGAATACGAGCGCCTCGGCAAGCCTTGGGGCATCGTCATATCCGACGAGTTCCTCAAATTCCACCCGGAAGACCGGAGAATCGAAATCCGCGACCGCGTACGGAAGGAACTCGAAGGAAAGCGGGAATAGAAAAACGCCCCGGTCGGGGCGTTTTTCTTATCGTTCGTTCGTCTAAGCGAAGTACTTTTCCGGATTTCGGATGCCGAGTTCGGAAAGGCGGTTGCCGAAGACCGTCTTCGAATATCCGTTCGCCTTGAACTGGTCGGCGAGTTTGTAGATTGCGGATTCCGCGTACGAAACCTTCACGTCCAAGCCGAACTGTTTGAAGGTCTTTACGACTGCGGAGGCCTCGCCTTCCGCAATGGCGTCCTCGATGACGAGAGCGTACCCCTTATCGCCGGAACGGATGTCAAATTTGCGTTCCCCACCGCCGAGCGAAGCGCCGGCGACCATCTGCACGAGCATATCCTGCTTGTCTTTCGAAAGGAGTGAAACCTTCTGCGCGATGGCTTCGGGCACGGGCGCTCCGTTGGAACCGACGAGCCCGTCCTTCTGGAGCTCCGCGAAGATTTCGGAATCCTTGTGCGACTTGTAGGCGTCGTATCCGATACCCACGAGGAAGGCGAGGGCGATTCCGTATACGCCGGTTTCGGCGAACCGGGCGCCGAGCCCGCGGAGTTCGGCTGCGGCAGTAGCGGAATTTTTTCCGTTCTTCACGATGCCGGCGGTGGTTTTGACGCTTTCGTAAATAGTACGGTAGGTTCCCACCGCGAATTCGGCGGCCATGAAGACCGGACGTCCCGCGAAGCGTACCCAACGTTCGAACGGAGCGTTGGTGGCGAGAAGTTTTCCGGCTTCGAGCGCGTCGAGCGCGAGCATCGATCATCCGATGGCGAGGTTCATCGGCTTGGTCGGCATCCCGTTTTCGATTTCGCCGCCTTCGTAGGCCACCATGAGCG
>JBAQKV010000090.1:0-2367 GCA_049301335.1 Patescibacteria group bacterium | reverse complement strand
GATTTCGGTGACGACGGGGTTCTCGAAAACTTCCTCCCGCTCCAGCTCGGCGATTTTTTCCCGAACCCGGGCGAGTTCTTCCGCCGTTCAGAAAACGACGCTGCGGTACTGCTCGCCCACGTCGTATCCTTGCCGGTTTTCCGTAGTGGGATCGTGGGTGGCGAAGAAGGCTTCGAGCAGCGTGCCATACGAAATTACGGCCGGATCATAGTCGATTTCCACCACTTCGGCGTAGCCGCTCGTCCCTGATTTTACGCGCTCATAGGTGGGATACGGAATCTTTCCGCCCATGTATCCGGATTTTACCTCCAATACTCCGGAAAGCCTCGAAAATACGGCTTCCAGGCACCAGAAGCATCCTCCTCAGAAATACGCTTTGCGAAACTTGGGAATATCGGGGACGTCTTTGACGAACCGCATCGAGAGCGAATTGACGCAGTGGCGGACGTTTTTATCGGTCAGCCGCTCTCAAACGAATACGTGGCCGAGATGCCCGCCGCACGCCTTGCAGGTGATTTCGGTGCGCATGCCGTCCGCGTCGGCGCTCCATTCCACTTGTCCAGGAATGGTGTCGTCGAAGCTCGGCCATCCGCATCCGGAATCGAATTTGGAATCCGAGAGGAAAAGCGGGGATCCGCACTGGCGGCAAACGAAGGCGCCTTTTTCATGGTGCGAAACGTATTCGCCCGAGAATGGCACTTCGGTGCCCTTGCGCAGCATGACGTACGCTTCTTCGTCCGTCAGATGGTTTCAGTGCGAAGTGTTCATGGGTAGGGTGGTTACGATATGCGCTTAATTTCCGAACGTGAAGGCGAAGGTCCGGACCCCCGGGGAGAATTCGAGTTCGAGTTTCCCGCTCTCAAAACCGTTTTCATGGACCAAGTGGTAGAGCCGGTCTTCGGTAACTTGGACGGTGCCGTTTTTGTCGTCCGCACCGGCGATGCCGAGTTCGGAGACGTTTTTTCCTCAAACGGTAGCCCGTACGGTTCCTTTGCCGGAGAGTACCAGATAAACGTCCTTCGCACCGAATTTCAGCAGGAGTTTGGCATTCTTTCCGGCGGTGACGTTTTCAGGCTCTTCCGACCATTGTCCCAAGAGGGTCCATTGGTCGTCCGAGAGTTTCGCCGGTCCGTCTATCGAACTTTCCACGTAGCGGTCGCGGCGTTCGAGTCCGAGATAGGTTTCCGGCGTTTGTCGGAGCGCCGACCAGGCCGATGCCGAAGGCTCCGACACGTCGCCCATGGGGGTAGTGACCCCGCTTCCGTTTTCGGAGAGCAGGTAGCGGATGATCCGCTCGCTTTCGGCGTATTCGCCCTCGCCGAAATGCGTATGGCGAACGTTGCCTTGGCGGTCGATGAAGTACTTCGCCGGCCAGTAGCGGTTTTGATACGCGTTCCAAAGTTCCAAGTCGTTATCGAGGACTACCGGATACGTGATCCCGGCTTCCTTTACGGCTTCTTCCACGTTGGAGCGGACCTTTTCGAAGGCGAATTCCGGTGCCTGTGCGCCGATGACGACCAGTCCGTCTTTTCGGTATTTCTTATCCCAATCGATGAGGTAGGGGAGAGTGCGTTGGCAATTGATGCAGGAATAGGTCCAGAAGTCGATGACCACCACTTTGCCCTTGAGTTTGGCCATAGTGAGGGGGTCGGAGTTGATCCATTCTTCGAGCGCTATTTCCGGGGCGGGATACGGTTCGGAAACGGAGAGATCCGGTACGCCCTCCAACGCTCTGGCAGTCACTTTTCCGGCATCGTTCGACGCTCAGTCCGGAACGTTTTGGAACATGGAGCGTCCGGTCGAGGTTACGGAATCGAGGACGTTCTGTTCGATGCGCGAGAAATCGTAAACCCCAGCAGCCCAGATCTCCGCTTTTTTATCGGCTCCCGTGAGTATGGCCACGCCCACCACGGCGAGGATGACGCCCAGGGTTTTTCGGAACGCCCCGTTTTCGTCGGAATACGACCTCAGACTTTTGGCGAATTTCATGCCGCCCCGGGCCACGAGGAACAACGCGAGCGAAAGTCCGACCGCGTAGAAAATCGCGTAGGTCAGCCCTAAAAGAAACGAGACGGGAAATACCGTGGCGAGCAGGAGCGAATACGTGGGCGAACAGCTGGAAAATACCGGCCCGAGCGCAGCTCCAGTGAGTACCGCCCGCCAAAACGGCGATTTGGCCTCGGACGCTTTTTCAAGAGCGCCTTGGGTTTTGGAACCGCCGAGTTTTTCCATTATCCGCGTCCATGCGTGGGGAAAAAGGTACGTGAGTCCGAGAAACAGGACGATGCCTCCGGAAACGCCCGTCCAAAACGAGGGCGGAACGTTGACGAACAGCGTGGAAACTTTCAATACGACCGTAAATAGGAC
>JBAQKV010000089.1:0-14252 GCA_049301335.1 Patescibacteria group bacterium | reverse complement strand
AAGAAGCCGTAACCGCCGCTTCCGAAGGCGCGTCGAGCGGGCAAACCGTACTGCTCTCTCCCGGTTGCGCGAGCTTCGGGCTCTTCAAGGACTACCTCGACCGTGCCAACAAGTTCCGCGAGGCGGTGGGGAAAATCGCATAATCCATCTTTAATGACCTGGTTTCTCCTTTCTCTCATACCACCGTTCCTTTGGGGAATAGTGAACATCGTGGATCGATTCGTATCCAGTAACGACGAGCACGATATCTCGCACAGCATGATCATCGTTAACGCCGCGAAAATCCCGTTCCTTGTCGGTGCGGGATGGTGGTTATACGATAAGATAGCTCCGACGCTCGGAATGGAAACCATTCTTTGGTGAGCGGTATTGTGAGGGATTTATTGCTTCGCGGTGCTCCTGTATCTGATAGTTCTCCAAAAAGGAGAAGCATCCGTTGCTTTGCCAATCTATGAAATCGGCCCGGTCTGGGCCCTCCTTCTCGGCTTCGGCATCTTAAACGAATATCCTACCGCCTACCAAATCGGCTGCCTTGCGGTAATGGTGGTCGGAAGCCTTGTCCTTTCGATGGAATCGGACGGAAATGGAAAGAAACGCCGAATCGGACGAATACTTTGGATGATTCTGGTATCGAGTCTGTTTTTCAACGTATCGTACGTGCTTTTCAAATACGCCCACCGAACCGTATCGGTCGAATCGCTCTTCTTTTTCCAATATGCTTTCCAAGCCGTTTTCGCGATAGCATGATGATTCGCGTACGGCTGGTTCAAAAAGCGCCCGCTCCCGAAAATCCCGAAAAGAATTTGGTTGGTTTCGACTTTCGGAGAAACCGCGGGCATGTTCGGGACGTACTTGATCATGTTCGCGTACGTCGTCTGACCGGTGGCGTTGGTAAACTCGGTGGCGAGCACCCAATCCGTTTACGTTCTCTTGTTCAGTTATCTGCTCTCGAAATACTTTCCCAACATCTTCAAAGAAAAATGGGATCGGGCCTCTGCGAAACAAAAACTCGTCGGATCGTGAATCATTCTCTTAGGGGTGACGGCTCTAGGAATCGGCGGAACCGGATAGGCTCTCGTTATTAGAAAATCCCCCGGTTTCCCGGGGGATTTTCATGACCTTTCGAGTTACGCGGCCTTCTTCAGCTGGAATTCGGCGTCGTTGACGGCCATCTTGAGGTTCTGGATTTTCGAATCGAGCGACGCGGCGACCTTGTTCAGTTTGACGACGGTTTCGTAGGCGCCCGGGACCGACTTGGCGGCCTGGATCTTGTAGTACGAGATATTGTCCGATACGAGTTTGCGTTCGCCGTGGAGTTTGACCATCTCGAGCTTGCTCGCGGTGACGTCGGCCTTCATCGAGAAAACCGGGTCGTTGGCGGCTTCGGAAATCGCGCGGAAGTGTTCGATCTGTTCGGAGAGGCTCTTCTTTTCGAGGCTCGCGCGGATCGACGCGGCCTGGTCGCGGTCGGACACGCGGGAAGCGAAGTTCACGACGGTCGCGTTGACGCGGGCTTCGACCTTTTCGGTAACGGCGGCCACCTTGGCGGTCTGCGGAACCGGGAAATCGAGAATCTTTGCGGTCGGACGTTCGACTTCGACGAACTTCGGAGTTTCGACGTAGGTCGAAGAAGCGGTTTCCGACGGGATTTCGAAATCGAGGGCGACGAGCTTCTGCGGAGCCTCCGGAGCGCTCGCGACGACGGTCGGACGAACCGGGGCCACGGAAGCGGAGCGCACCGGAGCGGCGGATTTCGCCACGGTCGAACCGTACGGCTTGGCCGCGACGCGGACCGGTTTCTGAACCTTGGCGCGCGGAACCTCCTCGGCATGGGCGGAAGGAATCACCGTGTTCCCCACGGCGGAGAGCGTCTTGCTTCCGGCGTCGACCACCGTTTCTGCCGCGTCGGCGAGGACCACCTTGGTCGATTCGACCGCCTTAGCGTATACCGGGAGCGAATCCGGAGCGACGGTCGTCCCTACGAACGGGAGCGAACCGGCGGACAATCCCGCCATGCTCATGTGGAATTTGCGCTTGGTGACGGCGCCCTGCGAAGAAGACGCGTCGATGATGTCGATGTATCCTTTGGCGTCGGGTTGGGAAAGGGCGATGGCGACGTGGCTGACGTGGCCCGACCCCTTATGGAGGAAAAGGAGGTCGCCCTTCCCCACCTTCGAAAGCTTCTTCGCGGTGGACATTTCGTGGAATCCCGCGGCGGTAGTGTCGAATTTTTCTCCGACGATTCCCGCCTTCTTGAGGGTCTCTACGACGAGTTGCGAGCAGTCGATGGATTTTACGCCGTTCGCACCGAGGCGGTACGGCTTTCCGAGGTGTTCTTCGGCGTACGAAACGAGCGAATCCGAAGTCATTTTGATTTCGGATTGGCGCGCTGCCGGCTTGGAAACGGCGGCATGTCCGACAGGAACGGAGAGGTTCATTCATCCCATCGCCCGCACGGCGGCGGCGACGATCTGTGCGTCTTTGGCATCCTTCGCCACCAGATAGCGCTTTCCTTGGCGGAGCTTGGTCGGATCGGAGAGGCGGTTGCCTTCTTCGTCGACGAGAAGCCCCCAGTCGTCGGTTCAAAACGCCTTCATGGCGAAATCTTTGGCGCCCACGCCCTTTTGCACGACGGCCTTCCATTCGCGGTCGCGAAGCTGGGTGGCCGCTACGCGGGACGGCGAATTCGGGGTCGGGGTTCCGGGAGCGTCCGGTTTGGTGACGGCGACGCCGTCCGCCCTTTCCCAATATTGCGGCGCCGGGCCGTTGGATGCGGCGGCGATTCCGGCTCCGGCTACGAGTCCGACGATGCCGGCGACGCGGCGGGCGTATTCGGAAATCTTGGCAAAAATCCCCTTCTTCGGGGTTACGGCTCCTTTCTTCGGAGCGGTCGCGACGTGTCGGGAAACGTCGGAAAGACCTGCGGCAGTACGCATACGGTGGATTCCGTTAGTGACAGAAATGGCTTCCTAATGAGGAGAATCTGTATTGGTCTTTGGTTTTTGATACGTGGATAGTAAAACGCGGAAGGAAATTGTCAAGCCCCGTATGGGGATATTTGGCGAACGGGTGGGAAAAGAGATTCGAAATGTCATGATTTTCACCACCTCGGGTTGCTTCGGAAGCGGGGCGGGATATCATCTCCGTATGGAAAAAACCAACGTACGCCAGGCGCCGCACCTCCACGTGGTCGGCATCGGCGGTATCGGCGTTTCGGCCGTAGCCCGCTACTACCAAGAATCCGGATGGACCGTTTCCGGTTCCGACGGCTCCGAATCCGCCGTAACCCGCGCCCTCCAGGCGGAGGGAATTTCGGTTTCGGTGGGCCACGCGGCCGAGAACGTTCCGGCAAATACTTCGCTTCTCGTATACTCCGAAGCCGTCGTCACCAAACCCGACCTTCCCAAAGAAGAACAGGTGCTCTCGAACCCGGAAATCCGCAAGTCACACGAAATGGGCGTGCGCCGTTTGTCGTACCCAGAAGCATTGGCCGAACTCTTCAACGACAAGAAGGGCATCGCCGTTGCCGGAAGCCACGGAAAATCGACCACTACCGCCATGATCGGCACCGCGCTCGTCGAATCGGGTTTCGGCGGATCGACCGTCGTGGGAACGCAGGTTCCGCAATTCGACGGGAAAAACGGCCATTTCGACCCGAAGAACCCCGTTTTCGCCATCGAAGCGTGCGAATACCGACGTTCGTTCCTCCGCTACTCTCCGGATATCGCGGTCATTACCAATATCGACCTCGACCATCTCGACTACTACAAAGACCTCGCCGATTACCTCTCCGCGTTCGAAAGTTTCCTCAAGAACACCCGAAAGGCGGCGGTTCTTTCGGCGGATTGCGAAAACTCGCATACGGTCGCCGAATCGGAAAGCGCCAAGCATTTGGACGTCTATTTCGTCGGAAAAGACGGATTCACGGGACCTGACGGCATAAAGAAACCGTTCCCGGCGATGGAACTCGCCGTACCGGGCGAACACCTCGCCCAAGACGCCCGCCTCGCATACGTCGCGCTTCTGCTTTCGGGCGTTCCGGAGGCCGACGTCGCCCCGGCGCTCGAAAAGTACCGCGGCTCATGGAGGCGCAGCGAAATCGTGGGAAACACTCAGAATGGAAACCTCGTCGTCTCGGACTACGGCCACCACCCGACCGAAATCCGCCCCACTCTCGACGCGCTCAAAGAAAAATACTCGGGCAAGACCCTCTTCGTCACGTTCCAGCCGCACCAATACTCGCGAACGCGCGAACTTTTAAACGAATTCGCATCGGCATTCGACGCGGCGGACGAACTGCTCATTCCCGACATCTATTTCTCCCGCGACAAGAAGGAGGATGTCGAATGGATGACCGTAGGCCGTCTGCTCGACACTCTCCGCCCCCGCTACCCGAACGTGCGCGGCGGAAGCGGATTGGATTCGGCCGCAGAAGAAATCTCCGCGTTTGACGACGCCCATCCGGGCGAATGCGTGTTCGTACTCCTCGGCGCGGGCAACGTTGACGATTTGCGATACCGTCTCGTAAAAGCGTAAAAAGTATTGACAATATATATTCCCGAATATAGTTCACCAACCTCCCGCACCGGGAGCAAAAACCCAAACCAACCCAAGGAAGGAAGACTCCATGAAGAAAATGACCACCGCCTCGCTGCTGGTTACCCCCCTCATCGCCCACGCTCTCCAGACTTTCGCTTCGGATACGGGCGGCGACAAGAACGCGTTCGCGCGTTACGTGATCCCGACGCATTCGAGCCTCGCCCTCTGCCACTTCAGCGGCAACGAGATCAACGGCGCCGTGACCATCGACATTTCGACTTCCGAATCCGGTAAGACCGCTTCCATCAAGGTCTTCGACGACGGCTCCATGGACTCCGAATCCAGCGTTTCGCTGCTCAAGTTCGCGCTGCTCAAGTCGATCAACCTGGGCTGTTCCAAGGCCGACATCATCGGTTCCGGCAGCGCCGTCACGAGCGAAGATTTCGCCTCGTTCGGCAAGTTCGACAAGTCCGGTTCGACCGTTTCGTTCGGTTCGCTGCCCCACGCCGATGCCGCCACGCTGTTCTCCTACGGCTACCACGGCATGGCCAGCGCCGCGTCCGCTCTGCTCTCGATCGGCCTCGGCATGCTGTCTTCGGCATCCGAATCGACGCTCGGCAAGTCGATTGCCCCGGCATTCGCCTTCTCCGGTTCTTCCTCGCGGAAGTGACCCGGTCGGCACGCCAATCGAACCCCTCCCTCGCGGAGGGGTTTTTCTTGCGAATTTTTCCCATGGCGGTAAGGTGGAAGCGTTCCAATCCCGGAACGAACGACGAAAGGAGGCACCCATGCCCGTCATCACGGCAACCCCCATCCGTCCCCTCGCCCGGATGGATATCGAGAAGTACGCCGAACACCTGAAGAAGCTCGACCACGAAGACCGCATCCTGCGTTTCTGCCAAGCCGTCAAGGACGAAGCCATCGACAGCGTCGTAGGCAAAATCCGAGACCGGATGTCGCGGGGCGAGGATGAAATCTTCGCGCATTTCTCCCCTTCGGGCGAACTGCTCGGCGCGGCGCACGTATCGGTAGCGACCGACGAAAACGACGACGACCGCATCGCTGAAGTCGGCATCTCGGTACTCCCGGAAGGCCGGGGCCACGGCGTCGCCAAAGCCCTGATGGAGCGGGCGATACTGCACGCCGGAAACCGCCGCTGCGCGAGGCTGGTCACCATGTGCCTCGTCACGAACGAGGGCATGGACAAGCTCGCCAAGTCGGTGGGAATGAAGGTGAAGCACGACTTCGCCGAAGGCGTCCGTCACGGCGAAATCCCCCTCGCCGACCCTACGTGGCATTCCGTAAGTCTCGAAGCTTTCCTCAACCAGGCGAGCGTCTGGGACGAAGCGGTCGACCGCACCGCCCATTACGGCAAGAACTTCGCCCACGCGATGTTCGACCGAATGGCGTTCGTCATCCCCAAGGTTCCCGGATCCGCCCAGGATTCCGAAGCCGGAAAGGACTGACTGCAAAACCCCTCCCTTGCCGGAGGGGTTTTCTTTACATTCGCGAATTTGGTTTTATCATCAGGAAAACGTTTAAATTCGAAAAATCATGCCTCCCGTCCAACGGAACCGGGGATTCACCCTCGTGGAACTCATCGTCGTCGTCACCGTTCTCGCCATTCTCGCCACCGTGGGATTCGTGAGCATGGGCGGATATTCCAAGGATGCCCGCGAAGCCGCACGCGAATACGATACTTCCGTAATCGGCAAAGCGATTTCCAACCAGTCGGTACTGGGAACGCCGGTCAACGTCTCGAAACTCAAGCCCGTCACGTTCGCGAACGCGCCTTCGGATACGAACGTCTGGGTATGACGCTGATATCCGGGGCTGCTTTCGGATTTGGGAAAATTCCCGATCGACCCCTCCACGTGAAAACCGTACGTCGTCGGCCTACTGACGAGCGGCACCGGATGATCCCTCCTGCTCGGCCAGGTGGGAACGCAAGTCGAATCGGGAATTTCGGGTTTCCCTCTCGTGAAAACGAAGGGAAGTTACGAATCCAGCGGCCTTACGTATTACGACCCCAAGCGCTCCAATACGGCGGTTCCGGGTCTTTGGAGCCTCATTCCGCGTTGGGAAATCGAAAATTCGGACGCGTTCGAGGCCACGCCGTTCTATCTCTCGTGAACCGCGATGTACGGGGCGGGCGTTCCTAATAATTACCTGTTCGCCGTCGACGGGGCGCCCGTCCGGCAGATTTCCGGTTATTCGAATACCGGCACGCTCCTCTACGAATCGTACGAGGGCATCAATGCGGAAATGGGAACCATGCTGCGGAACTGAACGGGCGCTGCGATCGTCTGCGGATCGAAAGACGCGTCCACGTCGATGCCGTACGAATTCAACACGAGCTACGTCGACGGCATTACCACCGTGACGTGCGACGTCGACAAATCGACCGGTTCGAACTCGAATTCGTCGCTCCATATGAAATGGATTCGCGACTCGGTAGGCGGCGACGGCCAATACGCGTACCTCTTCGTCGATCCCGCCAAGAAGTACAAATTCTCCTTGGAGGCCAAAGGTTCCCTGAACGCGGCGGTAGACGGTGGAAAGCTCCTCGTCCGCTTCGCATGTTTCCGGGTAAACGCCGACCGGTCGAAAACCCCGCTCGGCAGCCTCGCGTACGCCATGCCGCTCTCTCCGTCGGCGTTCTCCAAGATTTCCGGCTACGTGAACGCGCCGGATCCCTCCGGAAACGGCCTCTCCATCACGGTCGCCGCGCCCGGACCGGCAACCTGCATCCTCTACCGTTCGAACGCTCCGAAAACCGGCGACGAACTCTGGTTCGACAACCATATCGTAGAAGAAATTCCGTAAGAACCGACCCATGCCTTCCAAAATCAACGACATCCTCAAACGGATGGAGGAGCTCAAATCGCAGCTCCAAGCCGAATACGACGCGCTCATGGAGCGCTACGACTACGCCTTCGAAAACCGCAAAGTCGTCTTTTCGGAGAAAGCGAAAAAGTTTCAAAAAGACGTGCGCGAAAGCATTCCGCACTACCTTCTTTCCGCCGAGGTCCGCAACATCCTCTCCGCGCCGTTCATCTACGCCATGATCGTGCCGGCGGTCGTGCTCGACCTCTTTCTCACGATGTTCCAGTACACGGCCTTTCCGCTCTACGGGATCGAACGGGTGAAGCGGGGCGACCACATCATTTTCGACCGCCGTTTCCTCGGCTACCTGAACTGGATCGAAAAAGCCAACTGCCTCTACTGTTCGTACGTGAACGGGCTTTTTTCGTACGCTACGGAAATCGGCGGACGGACGGAACGGTACTGGTGCCCCATCAAATACGCCATGAAACTCGAACAGACCCACCGGCACTACGCCGAATTCGCCGATTTCTGAGACGCCGAGGGATTCGCGAAACTCTACAACTCGAAGAAGGGTTGCGATTTTTCGAAATAGTTGTTAAAAAAAAGCTTTTCGATATCTTTCGCCGGACGGCATGTGCCGTCACGCCCTGGAGAACCAACATGCGAACTGCCGTGTTTTTCCACAAGGCGCCCGCGGTAGAAGTCGCCTTCCGCCAAAGCGCCATCGATTCGATCCTCGCGGACGCCCATCCTTTGCCGGACGGCGTGGCCCGAACCCACATCCTGGGCATCGATACCGACGGACTGCTTGCCGCCGTTTGCGAAATCACCTACCTCGAAGGCACCGCCCACGCCCGTTTCGGCGTCCACGAATCGTACCGGGAAACCGATATCGACGAGTCGGCCGTCGCTCGGGCAATGCTCACCGCCCGGAATTCCGGCGCGAAAGACCTCAGCATCGCCTTTCCGAAAGGGGACGAACGCGTCGCGCAAGTAGCCAGAAACAACGGCATGTGCGTGGATCGCGGCGGCGAAAAGTGGACGGCCAAAATCCAGCTGCCCCACGCCGACGGTATCAGCATGAGCATCGAGTACGTACTGGCGTTCTTCGTTCCCGTTCGGGCAGAGCCCGCATGAGACTGAGTAACCCGCCTCCGCCGCCCCTATCGGGGGCGGTCTTTTTTATTGCGTAAAGAAAGGTTAACGCACTCTTGACATTATCGAAAACGGGGTATCCTATGCATGTCGCCACCGCTTTTAAAAAAGGAGGAAGCCATGGGACGCCTTACTTTTGCCGCGCTTATGATGGCCTTCGCGTTGGCCGGATGTACCGTTATGGTTCCTTCCACTTCCACCTCGGGATACGACGGGGCGGAACGGACCGGACCGTACACGAACTATTCGACCTATGCGGGCCCCGGACGTCCGGCCTACCGAGACACGTACGTCATAACGACGCCCGGTCACGGAGCTAAAGTCATCGTCGACGAACGGTACGAACCGAGACCCCAAAAGAGATAGGTTTCTGGTTCGCGCCTTCCCGAAGCGCCAATCCCCCGAATTCATCGGGGGATTGTTTTTTGCGCGGACGGCCGATTTATTGACATCACGTTCCCGTTACGTATAACGGTTTTACGCAATACGCGGAAAAACCAATCACACGGGAGGGCCGAATGCCCAAAAAATCGAAGAAGTCGAAAGGCAGCGATCTGGTGCTTTCGAGCTATCTGATCAACTGCATGACCCAAAAAACTCCGTTCCGTTTGCCGGAAGGCGACGGGCGGGAGTACGCCGTATACGGGCCGATGCAGGTGAACGGGGACGAATTTCCGTTCCATTTGTACGCCGTCAGCGCCGAAGTGCCCGGCCAACGCCAAGAAACGCGCATCGCGGTGGATCCCTTCAGGAAAGCCAACGGCAAACCGAGGAAAAACATCAACCGCAATCCGGTACTCGCGGTCATGACCGTAGTCAAGGTCTCCACCGAATCCGGCGGACATACGGCTTCGGTCGAAATCCGCAACGTCGACTGGATTCCGGCGGCGTTCCCGGATCCCGAAGCCTGACATCCCGCCGTTCGTCCGAATTCGGACGTCCGCAATCGAAACCGCCCCACGAGGGCGGTTTTTTCTTTGCGCCTTACGGATTGGATTCGCGGCCGATTGTCGGCATAATGCGCGCATGAACGGCTTCCGCATACCCAATCCGAAGATCAGTCCTCTCGTCGCGATAGCGGCGGTTTTGAGCGCCGTTTACTGAGCGCTCCTCATCGGGCGCGAGACCGGCTACGTCGAACCCACGCCTGCCGAAGTTCGCGAAAAGCTTCTCGAGGAAACGCCAGAATACCGAACCGTCCCCACCGACGCGAAAACGGCGGAATTCCTCAGCGGCGCGTACGCGCAAATCGGCGTGACGCTCTACTACGACCCCGCGTACCGCAAACTCGATTTCCCCTTGGGCGACGTACCGCAAGACCGGGGCGTTTGCACCGACGTGGCTATCCGCGCTTTTCGCGGAATCGGCATTGACCTGCAGGCCGAAGTGAACGCCGACATGAAGGCCAATTTTTCGAAATACCCCACTAAATACGGGCTCTCGGCACCGGATGCCAACATCGACCACCGCAGGGTTCCCAACCTCATGACGTATTTCGACCGGAAGGGATGGTCGAAAGAAATCACGAAAAACCCGGCGGATTACCTGCCGGGCGATATCGTGACGTGGAATTTTCCGCGGAACCAGACCCACATCGGCATCGTGAGCGACCGGGCGGATGCTACGACCGGGATTCCGCTCATCTTCAGCAATTCTTGAAGGGGGACGTTATTGGAGGATATCTTGTTCGAGTACGAGATTATTGGGCATTATAGAAAAGAATAATCAACAAAATATATACTTTTATATGTAAATAATTATTTGATTTACATATAAATAGATTATAGTCCGTTGAAATTTTCTGAACTAAGACGAAATGAATTCCAGTATTCCGGGATTCGAAAACGTTTTTTTTGGAAAACTCGATCTTGGCATTATAGTCAACAAAATCCATGATAGCAACCATGACAGAAAGAACGATCAATGAACTGGCGGACAAATTTCAACTTAATCGCCAAATCGTCAATTCCTGGAAAGAGATCGAAGGTTTTAACGACTTCGCGTCTTGAGAGATTGCCATAAGGAATAACGAGCATCTCATCAAAGCCCAACCTCTCGTTAAGTGGGCCTGAGGCAAGCGACAACTAATTTCGCAATTCAGTAAGCTCCTCCCTCTTCCGAATGAATACAACGACTACTTCGAACCTTTTCTCGGTTGAGGCGCCGTTTATTTCAGCATACAGAAAAAGAGGGCGTACTTATCGGACGTGAACGTTGAACTCATCAACGTTTATAAAGTCGTGAAAGAGGAGCCAGAAGAGCTTATCAAATTTCTTAAGACCCTCTCCTACGACAAGGAATGTTACTACTCGGTCCGAGCCTGGGATAGGCAAGCTGGCTGGATGAAAAGATATAATTCCGTAAAGCGGGCCGGTCGATTCTTGTATCTCAATAAAACTTGCTTCAACGGACTCCATAGGGTGAATTCAAGAGGCGAGTTCAACGTACCGATTGGACGATACAAAAATCCGGATTTCGTACAGGAGGATAATATTCGAAATATTTCGAAACTCCTCGAAAAAACCGATGCCGATATACGGTGCGAATCGTTTGCGGATGTCTTAAAAAACGCAAAGTTCCGAGATTTCGTTTACTTGGACCCGCCCTATGATACGCTTAGTGAGACTGCAAATTTTACGAATTATGATGTTTCAGGATTCGGAAAAGACATGCAGGTGAGGCTTGCGGAAACCTACAGGGAGCTAAACGATAGGGGTTGCCTTCTCATGCTTTCGAATCATGACACCCCTTTTATACGGGAATTGTACAAAGGATTCAGATTCGAGCTCGTAAAGGCTAGAAGAAGCGTTAATAGGAATGCCGGAGGAAGGGCCTGAGTGGATGAGCTTGTAGTTCTAAATTACTAATATGACAAGCCTTTACGCCCGAGCATGGCAAACGATATTCGATACGAAACCGATTCTGGAGTCTATTCGGGAATACGGGTATTTTGACATCAGTGCCGACGAAATAAAACACATCTCAAATAGGGAACCGCGTCTTCTTACCAAGGTTGATTTTCGCGATGCCTTGCCAGATATCATGAAACAGGGATGATTGTCCATTCTTGCTATTGAGAACGGGTTGTACCGCATAGCGAAATCCGATCCTTTCGTCGACATCCCCAAGCGGATGGAATCAACGGTGAGACTTTCAGCACCAAGCGGATTCGTAACGATCGACCCGTTCGATATCACATCAGAAAGCATGGCATTGGATATTGCCAAAGTATCCTGAATGCTGGATACCGTCTTCTGAGAAGAGACAGAACTTACGATACGGGGAAGACTGCGAAAAGGCTCAAAGTTCGATTTCGAATTAAATAATGTCAACTATCCGGTTGACGGAGTCCAGATAGAAGTCGACTGAGGATATGAATGACATAAAACCGTAAATCTCGTAGAGGCAAAACTTGGAAGTATCCGCACCTTGAACATCCGCCAGCTTCTCTATCCCGAGTTGGCATGGAAAGGTTTGGTCTGAGAATATAGGAATGTACGTTCATATGCATTTATCTATGAGGAATCCGTCTTTCGGTTCATCCCTTTTATTACGAAGTCATGAGTTTATTGCCTGGATTCCGAAGCGGAATTGGCTTTTAAATTCAAAGACGCAAAAGAATACGACATCATGGGGATTCGGTTGAGCGACAAGCCAAACCTCAATTTCAACGCTCCGTTCCCCCAAGCTGACGATTTCGACAAGGTTCTTATCATGCTAAAGAAGCTCCATGTCGCTTGATGAGAGGCCAACAAGGATGAACTCTCATTGATGATGGGAGAAAACGATATCTGAAATTCCAGGCAGATCGACTACTACTTAAATTGCCTCAAGCTATTCAAGCTTGCTGACAATAGAAATGGGGTCGCATTTTTGACCGAACGATGATTTGAGTTAGCAACAGAGGCTAATAAAGCAATTGCATTTGAGATAGCAAAATGTTTGTTCTCCGAAAAAGTTTTCCACACTGCTTTGCATCACTGAATATGAGCGGTCACCGATGGCATGCTTGAATATCAATGGAAAAAGATGAGCTGATCCACGGTAAAACGAAGGAAAGGCACACTTTCCAGCTGGATCAACTGGTATCGGACGGTATTTGATTTGGTTTAAAAAAAGTCGGGGGTGTACCCCGACTTTTTTTAAACCAAACCCTTTGAAAAAATTTTCCAAGCCTCTTCACGAAGAGTTGCCGTTCTGGTATTAATTTCTTTAAATCACCAAACGTTATTGTTATTCCTGATTTCTCGAACGAGATCCGCAACCGAGCGAAATTCCGACTCTTCGTAAAATTTAAGTTTTTCAGCAATGGGCTTGTTTCAAGCCTTCTTATTTAAATGCGGATTAACTGGAATCAGATTGCCTATGTCATTCACGACGCTTGTGGTTCTTTTACCATATTCATCGAGTGGAAGCTCTTGTGGATTTTGAGGAAAAATATGTTCAATGTCCACATTATCCAATGAAAATTCCGAACCCCCTCAGTGCGCTAATTTTCAGAGCAAATAATAAAGAGCTCATTTATCCTTATATCAATATCGAAAATCGGGAATATTTGCGTCAAACTCCTCCTTCTTTGGGAATTCGCTCGCTAACCTAGTCTTGCATTCTTCACAGATCCCGTTCAATCAATCCTTGTTGTCAGCATTTGCTATTTGAATTGCGTAGTTCGAATAAATTTTTTCAAGCTTAGAGGGTATTTTTCAGGCTACGGTGCTATAGACAAAGGTAAAGTGTTCGATTATTGAAAACAGTAAAATCGCCGATTGGGTCTGCATCTCGGGATTTCTGAGCTTATCCAACAAGCTTAGCAAAAGCGGGTAAGGCTGAACAACTCACAAATCCTTGATGCCCTTAAGTCACCTAGCCACCCTCTTCGCGATGCTCTCATTTTGCAGAATATCCGCAAGCTCATCTTTATTCGGTCGTAAAATTTGCTTATACAATCGAGCCTTGTCGATAAGCTCATCCAAAAAGAAATCGTAGCTTCATTGGTACGATGGATCTTTCTTTCGATCAACCGAATTCTTTACCGAAAGATAAATCTTTCACTTACTGACTTTTTCATGTCTTGAAAGCCAATAATTTCTTAAATACCTCGTAACATCGGGATCTCCTTTAATTCAGCCTAAGATTTCCAATAATTCATTCCATCTATTGGATAATTGTTCGGGATTGAGAGATGTTTTTTTAAATAAGAGATTTTTTAGAATGTCAGCTGACGAGAGCTTCATTCATGTTGCATTTATGGATTCGAAAAAGGTATATGCGTCATCTTCAGATTTCACCTCTATACAGACAAGCTGAAGATCAAGCAGCGAATCGCGGAGTTTTCCCAGAAAAACAAGTTTACCATCTTTCGTAGCCTCACTTTCTAAAGCGGAACCGATTGAATCCCAGAAAAAGGCATAGTTTGACTGCACCCTCTTCTCCTCGGCAGACTTTCAAGCCATCTTACCGTTTGTAATGCCCTCCGATTCTTTCTGGATCGTATTTTCAAAATAGTTTTTTATTGACGCTCAGGGGGTTAATCTATAACCAGCATCTTTCCCATTTCTATCTTCAATGGCTATGAACTCTTTTTGAATGTATTTGCCACTGCCAAAATCTCATAATGAATAAAACCAATCTCTTATTACGGAAAGCAAGATTACGGAAGTGATGATTCTTTGTTGTCAGTCAACGATATCTTTTACCTTATCGGAATCTAGGTATTCGGAATTAAGAAC
>JBAQKV010000088.1:0-13428 GCA_049301335.1 Patescibacteria group bacterium | reverse complement strand
TCGCGGTGCGAGAAGTAGTTGGAAAGGAGGCAGCGGCCGGAGTACGCCATGCAGATGGCGCCGTGCACGAAGAATTCGAGTTCCATGTCCGGACATTCGGCGCGCATTTCCTTCACTTCGCGAAGCGAGAGCTCGCGCGAAAGGATGACGCGGGTGATGCCGATTTTCTGCCAAAATTTGATTTGCGCCCAGTTGGTGTTGTTCGCCTGGACCGAGAGGTGGATTTCGGCTTCCGGAAATTTGTCGCGGACGAGCGAAATGAGCCCCGGGTCGCTCATGATGTAGGCGTCGGGTTTCAGGGCCTGCATCTTTTCGAACGCGGCCATGAACGGCTTGATTTTGACGTTGTGGGCGTAGATGTTGGCAGTGAAATAGATCTTCACGCCGCGGGAGTGGCAATATTCCACGGCCTCGGCCAAAGATTCCCAAGTGAACTGGTTTTCACGGGCGCGAAGCGAGAACATCGGAACGCCGCAGTAGACGGCGTCGGCGCCGTAGGCGATGGCGTACTTCATCTTTTCGAAGTTTCCGGCGGGAAACAGGAGTTCGTACTTGTTGGACATGGGGAAAAATAAGGGAATGCCCGAGTATATTCGAAAGTTCGGAAATCGAAAATCGCGAGGAACCGTTTTTAAAAGAGGGCGCCACACGTATTGACAATCTACTGCCGTTCATTATGTTCACCCCGTTCGAATTACTGAAAATAGGAGGTACCGAACATGCAAACCGCCACCTGGTGGATACAACTGCTTTTCGCTTCGTGGATGCTCGCCATCGCCTTGGTCTTCTTGGCGGTGGGAACGTCCGCGACGGAAGGCGATAAGAACGCCCGTTGGGGATATCTGGTTCCGCCGACGCTCGCCCTCGCGTACGTCGTCTGCCCGGAGATTCCCATCTGGTACGGCCTCGTGGCCGGCGCCATCGGCGTTTCGGCAATCGGGTACGTGCTCGACGCCCGGCTGAAAATCCGCGGTTTCGAAACGGCGGCTACGTCGGTTTTCGCACTTTCCGCCGCCGTCGCATGGTTGCCTTGGCTCCTCACCGGCGCGCTCTTCGTCGCTTGGCAGTTCCTCAAGATGCTCGTCTCGACGAGGCTCGAAAGTTCGCTCGTTCCGGATCCCCGCGATTCCTGAACGGCGAGAAAAAGAAAAACCCCCGCTCTTGCGGGGGTTTCGTTTTTTCGGCGGATGCCGTTCGCCTGACGTCCGTCAGTGCCGGTGGGAGTGTCCGCGGCGGCGATGTTCGTGACGGTCGGAACCGTACCCGTAAACGGGAACGGAGTACACGACCACGGGACGCTGGACGATTACGGCTTCGACGGGTTGCCCCCATTCGTCGTAACCTATCAGCGTTTTCGTGGCGTATCCTTGCGGATAATATCCCGAAGGATACGTGCCGATCGTCACGCAACCCGACAATGCCAACAGCAGCGGAATTACGAGGGCGAGTCTCATGACGACCTCCTTTCGTTCGAAAGAGACGCCGGAATTATACCATTATCCTCCCCGAATCCAATCCTCGATCTTTTCCATCGATTCGATAAGGACGTTCTTTTCGAGTTCTTCAAGTTCTTCCGGCTTGAATTTCGAAAGCACCCAATCGGCGGTTTCGAAACGGCGGTCGCGTCCGATGCCGATTTTCACGCGGGCGAACTCTTCGGTTCCAAAGCGGTTCGCGAGGGATTTGAGCCCGTTCTGTCCTCCTGAACTGCCCTTCTCGCGGAAACGCACCTTTCAAAAATCCATGTCGATATCGTCGGAAACCGCGATGACGTCGGCTTTGGGGTCGAGCTTGTAGAACGTGACGAACGGCGCCGCCGCGTCGCCCGAGAGGTTCATGTAGGTGAGCGGCTTGAGAACGAAGACCTTTTCGCCGGCCACCGCCCCTTGGGCCATGAGGCCTTTGAATTTCGGGACGTCTTCGAAATCCGAAAACCCGTTCGCCTTCGCGAACGCGTCGACGGCCAAAAACCCCACGTTGTGGCGCGTGAGGCGGTATTCGTTTCCGGGGTTTCAGAGTCAGACGACGAGTTTCATGACGTTATCTTACTCGGATTTCATGGCGACGCCAATGCGTACGCAGCCCCATCGGCGCTTACGTCCGCCCACGGTGACTTCGATCGGGTACGAAAAGTCGTACATCGGCACCCAACCGTCCTTGCCCATGTCGCGGAGGTAGATCTGCACGAGCGGTTTGCCGGTGGAGTTCGCCGGCCCGCTTTTGCCTACGCGGTCCGAAAAGAACATGCGGTTGCGCGAGGTCTTCATATTCGCGGCGATCTGTTCGGGGGTCGTCGGATTGAGCGTCGGGCGTTTCGATACCGCGTCCATGTGCGTGGGAACGTATCCCGAAAGGCGCTGCTTCGAATCCGAATCGATCCATTCGTAGTCATATGCCGGAATGGCGTACGCGATACGGGAATCCGACGATTTCGCGCCTTCCATGATATTACGGAGAGAGCGGTCCGTGAAATTCGCGAGCGCGCTGTCGTACTGCCGGGGGTTCGTACCCTTGATCCACGCGAACGAGGTCGGAAAGAGGTCGCGTTCGTTGACCGAACCGGATTTGAGGGCGTTTTCGAATACGGCGGACATCTCTTTCCCGAGTTCGGCGGCCTTCTTGAGGTACGCGGTTTCGGGGGTTTCGATACCGGATTCGTAGGCGTTCGCGGTGAGGCGTTCCAAAACCCTGAGCACGTTGTCGAAATTGGCGTCGGCGGACGAGAGGCGGTTTATCGAATCGGAAAAACCGGATACGAGCATGCGGATGTCGTCGCAGATGGCGTCGAGTTCCTGGGAGCTCTTGGCGGAAAGTTCCGCGACGTGCGAAATGCTCGCCTGAGCCGAAGCGAACGCCTGTTGCGCGCTTATGAAAATCGTGCAGATTTTTCCGAGTTTCTCAGAAGAAACCGACGCCGAACCTTCGAGCGCCGCGGTCTTGTTCGCGAGTTTCGAGAAATCCGTTTCGAGCTGCGCGGTCACCTTTTCGGAATCCTTGGCGAGCTTGTCCGATTCCGCCGCGAGTTTACGGACTTCGTCGGCGACTACGGCGAAACCGCGCCCGGCTTCTCCGGCGCGCGCCGCTTCGATGGCGGCGTTGAGCGCGAGGAGGTTGGTCTGCATCGCGACCCCCTTGATCTTGTCGGAGTTCCCTTCGATGTGTTTGAGACTTTCTTTGAAGCGCCCCATTTCGCCACCGACGGAAAGCACGCCGTCGACGAGTTCACGGATGAGGTGTTCGATTTCCTCGATTTCGATCATCGAGCCGTTCAGTTGGGCTTGTGCCTGCGCGATTTTAATAAGCGGATCCTGCGCGCTTTCAGCGACTTCGTGGAACTCGCGGCTGACGAGGGCGAGGGCGTTCTCTATCGACGCGAGATCGTTCGACCGCGTGTCGAAAGAACGGCGGACTTCTCGCATGCCGCTCACGCCGCCCGCGAGTTCGAAACAAAGCCGGTTGGCATCGGAGAGGACCTTTCGGAGGATTCCGTCGAGAAATTCCTTGCGCCCGTGCAGAATGCGGGCGACGGATGCGAACCCTTTGGCCTGCAGGATGCTCGCCACGAGACCGGGAGCTCGTTGGTTAGAAATTTTGGAAGCGATGTTCGCGGGAATGGCGTCGAGATTTCCCCCTTGGGAAGAAGTCGGAACCTGGTCTTGTCGCATTTTCGATTGTCGGTATTCGGATAAACCCCTTACGAAAAAAGAATACCTACGATGCGCGCATTGTCAAAAACCGAAGGAATCCCATAAGGAAAGGAATCTCGCGCTTGACATTTCCCCTTCGCGGGACATTATCGCCTCGGCTCACCACGACAACGAAAGGGGAAACCATCATGGTAGCAAGACTGTTCTTTCCGGCGTTCGCGAAACACCACGCTCCCGGGTACCACCGGTATCTGGCCGACGTAGTGGAATTCGGCGCGAAAGTCGCCGACCCGACGTTCCGGGCGAAAGCGACGATCAAGCACATGGAGGACTTCTCCGCGATGTGCTCCGGTGACGCGACGCAACAATGGGCGAAGTCGGTGAAAACCGGCATCGCGTTCTCGAAAGCTATGGACGAAGGCATCAAGGCGTTCTGGGGTTCCTGGTTCACGGGCATCGCAGACGCGCAAAAACGCTTTACCGCAGTATTCGAAGAAGCACGCAAATCTTCCCTTCTGGTCTACGACCGTTCGGAAGACGG
The DNA here is from genome assembly GCA_049301335.1 of Patescibacteria group bacterium. Taxonomy (GTDB): domain Bacteria; phylum Patescibacteriota; class Gracilibacteria; order BD1-5; family UBA2023; genus JANJWP01. Next base: position 9,240 of record JBAQKV010000088.1, on the reverse strand, counting down.
CCACGTCCTCTCGGTCCGTTTCGACAACCGGTTCCTCGCGGACCGCGCGCTCGGACAGATCCGCGAAGACCGCCGTGCGCACTCGTAAACCGGGTTCGCGAAATACCTGAAACGGCAACAGTTGCCGTTTACCGCCAACCATGCCCTATCCGGGCTGTGGAAACGCGGCATCACAAAAACCTCCGGCATCTCCGGAGGTTTTTTCGTACGGATTTCCGACCGAACGGCGAACGGCGTCGGGCGGGACTATTTCTTCAACGCCGGCGATTCGAGCACTTTGAGCCAAACCTTCGCGTCCGCGGATTCCGGATTCTTCTTTTTCGCGGCCTCCGCGAGTTTCGAAACTTTGGTCCGAGTAGCGGCAATCCAAACCGAAATTTCAGTCACGGATTTTCCGCTCCGTTTCATCTGGCGGATCTGCTTGGCGAACGCGACGTTGTATGCCGATACCTTCTTTTCCACAAGGGCCCGTTCCGTCCTTACGGAGTCCGGCACTTCCACTACCGCGAACGCGTCCATGATTTTCCTCCCCGGTTTCCTGACGGTACGCCCTTCGTACGACATTCCCATGCTTCCTCCATTGTCGAGCCCGATAGCCTGGTAGCACCCGAAATTCTTTCGGAGGAACTCCGGCATTTCGTAGATCGTGGCGGACGTGACGGTACCGAAATGCACGACGTCGCCCTTTTCGTTCGAGCAGATGAACGATTTCGCCGACGACGCGCGCATCTTCGCGTCGATTTCGGATTCCGATTCGGAGAGGACGTTCTTTCCTTCCAGAAGGAGTACGGGAATGTTGGATATCCCGTTTTTGAGTTCTTTCTTCATATCGACGTTGTAGGCTCGGTCGATCCCCTTCCCGTACCAGACGTTGTCCAGAACGAAGAGCGGTTTATCGCTTCCGTCGAAGCCGAAAAAGCCCTTCGCTCAGAAATCGCCGCCGAATTTGAAATCCTGCTTCCCTTCGTACGCGCGGTCGGCGTTGGTGTAGGTTTTTCCGCACCATTTATAATCTTCGGGGCAAAAATACGCGCCGTTGATGCCCGTATCGGAGCCGGCCTTTTTCAAGAGGTTCTCGAAAGTTTCGCCGCCGTCTTCGGCATACGGGGTGACGATGCGGGTATTCCCGTCGAGAGTGACTTTGACGACGTTCACGGACTTTCCGTCGATTTTGGAATCGATGAGCTCTTTCGACGCGAAAGCCGGAGAGGCGACGGCGCAAAGGAAGAACGCGATGACGGCTCGTTTCATGGAAAGCGGGGTTGGAATTCGGACAAAGCCTATACGAATCGGGGATTTTGGAAACGGAAAATCACGGACCGAGGATGGACGGGCCCGTTTGACATTCCCGCCATACCGAGTACAAACCGAGAGCCTGCCAGGCGACACGTTTCAAAGGAGGTTTCCATGGTAGACTTGAGTTCGTTTTTTCCGCCCCCGTTTAACGGGGTCATGAAGAGTTACGCCGACTGTTTCACGGGCGGCGCCCTACTCACCGCGCACGGCACGGCGAAAGCCGGGAAGGAGTTGGAAAACGCCTTCGACGACGGGTGTAGAAACCTGTTCGTGTCGTGCGTATCGGCAACGTTCGAGAACGCCAAACGCTTTTCTTCGGCCATGGAGTCGATGCAGCATTCGCCGTTTCTCGTTCCGCGCCACGTAGACGACCACAAAGTCCTCGCCGAGTAATCGGCAAGAGCTTTGCGGAAAACGGAGGGGAAACCCTTCATAAAACCCCCGGCATGCCGGGGGTTTTTCTTTCGTGCGGATTACGACTTGTGCGTTTCGCGAATCTTGATGTGGAGTTCGCGGAGCTGGGCTTCGTCGACGTGCGACGGGGCACTCATCATCGTGTCTTCGGCCTTGCCCGACTTGGGGAAGGCGTAGACTTCGCGGATGTTCGGTTCTTCGCAGAGGATCATCATGAGGCGGTCGAACCCGAATGCGAATCCTCCGTGCGGCGGAACGCCGTACTGGAAGGCTTCGTACATCGCGCCGAACTTGGCCTTCACTTCGGCTTCTCCCTTTCCGACGATTTCAAATCCCTTCACGAGGGCTTTGATGTCGTGGTTGCGGATCGAGCCCGAGAGAACTTCGTAGCCGTTGCAGGCGAGGTCGTACTGCATGCCGTACACGTCGAGCGGGTCTTTGCCGCCTTCGAACGCCTTCACGCCGCCATGGGGCATCGAGAACGGGTTGTGTTCGAAGTCGTAGGAGCCGTCGTCTTTCTGTTCGTACATCGGGAAGTCGGTCACCCAGGCGAAGCAGAGTTCGTCTTTGTTGACGAGGGCGTACTTGTCGCGGAGCGCGAGGCGGACCTTACCGAGAACCTTGTTCACGAGCTTGCGGTCGGCACCCCCGAAGAAGACCATGTCGCCCACCTTCGGAGCGAGCTTGGCCTCGATGGCGGCAAGTTCGTTTCCGGTGAAGAACTTGAGGATCGGCGAACGCGGTCCGGCTTCTTCGTAGATGATGTACGCGAGGCCCTTGGCGCCTTCGGCCTGGGCTACGGCGGTGATGTCGTCGATTTCGGAGCGGCTCATCGGCGCGGCACCGATGGCGAGGTTCGGGCGGGTGAACTTCATCGCCTTGACCACGCCTCCTTCGGCGACGGCGTTGGCGAATACCGAGAATCCGGAATCCTTGAAGTCGGCGGTAAGGTCGGCGAACTTCATGTCGAAGCGGAGGTCCGGCTTGTCGGAACCGTAATTGTCCATCGCTTCGGTGTGCGTCATGCGGAAGAACGCTCCGTTCTCGTCGAGCTTGACCCACTTGTGCGGAGCCATGTGCGCGATGAGGTCTCCGGCGAAGCGTTCTGCCACGTTCTGGACGTCGCGTTCTTCTACGAAGCTCATTTCGCAGTCGATCTGGTAGAACTCGCAGGAGTGGCGGTCGGCGCGCGGGTCTTCGTCGCGGAAACACGGGGCGATCTGGAAGTACTTGTCCACGCCGCCAACCATGAGAAGCTGCTTGTACTGCTGCGGAGCCTGCGGAAGCGCATAGAACATCCCCTGGTGGAGACGGGACGGGATGAGGTAGTCGCGGGCGCCTTCCGGGGAGGAAACGGTGAAGATCGGAGTCTGGACTTCGAGGAAGTCTTCGCCGGTGAACCAGTTGCGGGCGAACTGGTTCATCTTGGCGCGGAACTGGACGTTGCCCAAGGTCTTCTTGCGGCGGAGGTCGAGATAGCGGTGCTTGTAGCGCACTTCTTCGTTGGCCTCGGAGTGGTCGTCGATGACGAACGGCGGGGTCTTGGATTCGGAGAGGACTTCGGCCGAATGGATGATGACCTCGATTTCGCCGGTGGGAAGGTTCGGGTTGTTCTGGCCGTCCGGACGGGCGCGGACGGTTCCGTGGAGCTTGACGACGTATTCCGAGCGGAAAGAGTCGGCAACCTTCCAAGCGGACTCGGAGTCTGCCGGGTCGTAGACGGTCTGGGTGAGGCCGTAGCGGTCTCGGAGGTCGATGAAGATGATGCCTCCGTGGTCGCGGCGGTTGGCTACCCAGCCGGAGAGGACGACGTCCTTTCCGATGTCTGACGCGGTGAGTTGTCCGCAGGTATGGGTTCGGTGCATGGTTTCGTGGTAAAAACGCGCAAATAAAAAAACGCCTGACGAAAGTCAGCGCTTCGGTCCCGCGAATCGGGAAGGTGCCACCGAGGCTTCGGATCGGAACGTTCCGGTCCTTCTTGATTTCGCCCGATGACGGGGGCTTCCGGAGGGTTCTACTAGGGATTTCTCCCGTTCTTCCCTCGGCTCGCGGGTGTTGGCCGCTCGTACGCCTTTCTGATTGGGAGAATATGGCAAACCCGCTAAAAGTCAATTGCGCGTTCGTCCGAAACCCGTAATATCGGCGCGTTACTTTCATGAAACTTATGGAAATCAAAAACGCCCTCACGAATTACGCCGCCGACGTCAAAGCCGTAGGCAAGGACTTCATTTCCCCGTACCGCCATTTCGTCCACTGGAACCTTTCGAAGGTCGTCACGTTCTGCTACGCGGCCTTGGCCGGGTTCGTCTTCTCGATCCCGTTCCTGCTGGCCATCGCCGGCACCGTCTACTACGCGCTGAGTTTTCCCGCGGGAGAGGCGACCAAGACGATGCTTTCGCAAAATTCCGTTTCCCCCCTCCTCATCCAAGCGGTGCTTTACGAAAACGGAGGGAAAGTGGCGTTCGCCGCACTGCTCTTCATTTGCGTGCTCGCGGTATTTTCGGTATTCGTCAGCTACGGGTATTACTTGCTGGCCAACGTCTACCGCTCGTATGCCGAAGGCGCGGAGCTCCCGGTTCTGAAAAACCGGTATTTCGACTGGAAGGGCATTTGGAAATTTACCGCGACCTTGGGCTGGTCTTCCCTCTACGTTCTCGCTCCCCTCGTCGTAGCGATCTTCGCGTTCGCGGGTATCGCCTTCTGGTCGTATAACGAGACCGGAATGTCGGAGGACGTTTCGTACAAGGTCGGGCTCGCCACGTCGGTCACGCTCTTCCTCACGTTCTGGACGGTGCTCTATTTCGCTTTCCGAACCGGTTTCGCCACGTTCGAGCTCCTTGCCGAAGAAGGCGGCTACGCCACCGGACGCGAATACGTGCGCCGCAGCATGGCAATGACCAAGGGCAAGGTCGCGCGCACCATGCTCGTGGTTTTGCCGTTCGTCATCGTAGCCGGGTTCGCTGAAGAAATCATCACGGCGGGCAACCAGGCCCTGTCGGTTTCGCGCATGTACGAAGGCGCCGTGAAGCTCAAGGAACAGACCGCGAAGGACAAAACCGATTCGGATTTCGTTTCCGACCAGATCGACCGCGACCTCGGAAACGAGGACGCGTCCATGGCGGCGTCGATCATCGCCGAGCATAAGGCCCAAAAAGACGGTATCGACCGTGCGTTCTTCCGAGAAATCGCGCCGTTCCTCGACCGCCAGCAAATCGACCCGTCCTGGAAAAACTACGACCGCGCCTTCGCGTTCGTGAGCTTCTTCCTCTTGGACGGACTCGTCCTCATGGCGTACTTCTCGGCATTCCTCCAGATGGGCGGAAAACTACGGAACGGAGGGGAAACCGAAGCTCCGGCGGAAACCGAAGAAGTTCCGGTAGAAAAACCCAAGAAACCGGCAGCGAAAAAGGCCGCGCCCAAAAAGGAAAAGCCCGAAGAGAAACCGACGGCAACCAAAAAGGTTCCGGAAAAGAAGCCCGTCGCAAAGAAGCCGGCAACTAAGAAGCCCGTCGCGTAAAAGAAAATCCCCCCAGCTTTCGCCGGGGGGATTTCATGACCGTTTCCTTACTTCAGTCTCTCCGCCACGTCATCCTGGAAGAGGTCGAGGATTTCGGCGTACGGAATCGTCACCTTCACTACGCCCGCGGCGTACGGCCCCACTTGGTACGGGGCGGATTGGAATTCGAGCCCGCCCTTCGTGAACCGAAGCACTTTGAGTCCGCCGACGCCCAAGAGGGATTGTTTCACTTCGTCGCGGTCGTCGTAAATTCGGTCCGACGCTTCTTTGAGAAGCTTTTCGTACACGAGGGCGGCAATTTTCTTCTGCGCGGCGGCCTTGTCTTTGAAAAGATCGGAGTCTTCGAGCTGCTTTCCCGTCTTCAAGTCGAAATTGAGGTTGTCGTAATTCGTGTATCCGTGGGCGCCGCCCGTGAAGCGGTAATCCGAAAGCGTCACGCTGGCGAATCCCCGATACGACGTTTTTTCAAAGTCGTAGTACATTTGGTATTTCCCGTCCCAAACGTCTTTGGCCGGCATTTCCGAAATCTTGGACTTGAAGTCGAGTAGGTCCCACTTGATAAAACCGATCGCGATCTTATCGATAGCCGTCACTCCCGTTTTCGGATAGCGGACGTTCAGGTCGAAGCGCGCTCCGTGGCGGTTGTAATGCTTGGCACCCGGCGCCATCGGCTTGCCGAATTGCGCTTCTTTTTCCCAAGGCCGGACGCACAGGGCGTTTTCGGCATCCCAGGAATATCCGGCCGATCCGATACAGCCGTGCTCGTCGCGGTCGCCGCCCACGACTGCCGGACGCATGCCGGAGTCGTCGGAGACTTGGGGGATCGCGGTCGCGGAGACGCCGGTGGTCGCCGCGAGAAGGAGGGAGATGGCAATGACGTTACGCATGTTTCGGAGTTAGGCGGTTATTTCCAAAGGGTTTCGGAGAGGGTCGAGTAGCCGTGGGCCATGTCGTGCCCGACCATCTTCTCGTTGGAAAGGGTGTAGAGGGTGTCGTCCAAGTAGATATTGCGGAGGACGAACGACTTCTGGTAGTTCCAGAGGTGGTTCGCGAAGTACTCGTTATCGGTCGCCGATTCGTAGCAGTACGGCGGAACGTAGTTGTACGAGCTCGGGCAGTATTCGCCGCCGCCGAGGATCTTCTCGCATTTCGGGGTCGTGGTCGGCTTGGCGTACTGGGCGCATTCCTTGGCTCGTTCGGCTGCCACGTCGCCCTTCACGATGTGCGTGAGACGGGCTTCTTCCTTGATTCCGGATTCGTTGATCGAGATGGCCAACGTACCCTGGAAAGCGTCCTTGGAGCGGTACGGGTCGTTGGCGTCGCCCGCGCTCTCCATGACCGTCGTCGGAAGGAGGAGCAAATGCTTGGCCGCGTTCCAGGTGAAGAGTTTGGGATTCCAAAGCGCGTCGCTCGAAGAGCCGGCACCGCCGATGGCGAGCGTTTGGAGACGCTTGGGATTCTTCACGTCGGAGACGTCGTAGAGGTCGACCTTGAGGCCGGCGTTCTGGATTCCGCCGTACTGGTTGGTCTTGGTGTCGTATCCGAGTCCGATGAGCTTGCCGTCGGCGTACGGATGGAGGTAGACGGAGTATCCCGGAATCTTGAGTTCGCCTTCGATTTTGGGGTTCTTCGAATCCGCTACGTCGATGACGAAGAGCGGGTCGATCTGCTGGAAGGTGACGAGGTAGAGCTTGTCGCCGATGAAGCGGGACGACTGGAAGTTCTCGTCCGGAGCGATGTTCGCAAGGGTTCCGAGGAGCGAGAGGTCCTTGCCGAGAATCGATACGCGGGTCGACCGCTTTTCGCCGGTTTCGCTCGTGACGATACGGAAGCTGCCGTCGCTGCCTTCGTCCATCGAGTATTTATTGAGCGGGGTTCCCGGGACGACCGCGGTCGCCGCGTATTTCACTACCGTGTTATTGTTGAGCGCGAACTTGTGGACGAGGGTTTCGAGACCGGCGTTCCACATCGGCATCATGCAGCGTGCGTACGGGGGGCACTTCCACGAAGTCGGGGAATAGAGCTGCGAAGTGACGTAGAGCGAATTCTGCGTCATGAGGATTTCGTTCACGTCGCCGAAGAACACCTTGGTCTTGGTTTTGGCGGTGGGATTCGCGAGGTCGATGACCGAGAGGGTCGTGAAGCTCGGGGTGAACGAGTACTTTTCGAGGGTCGCGGAATCCGGGAGGACGTATTCGATATCGGAACACGTCGCGGCGTCTCCGGATTCGAGACGGTACGGAAGGCGTTTTCCCTTCAGGAGGAAATTCGCGCTAGACGTCGGGTCCGAAGAGAGTTCGACGACCTTGGGCATGACCTTCTTCACGCTGAAGTCCTTGTCTACGCGCTTTTCGTCGAGCGACTGCTTGCCCGTCGCGTTGGAAGCCATGGGCATGAGGTAGCGTTCGTACGGGAACGAGAAGTTCGAATTCGAAAGGAGGTAGAGCGAGTTTCCGATACGGCGGCTCTGGGTTACCGAACCGTCGATCTGGAAGTAGCGTTCGATCTTCGGATTCGCCGGATCCGCTACGTCGTACACGACGACTACGGTCTTATTGGAGCGGTCGAACCAGTACGCGTACGGGTTGTTCAGCTGCTGGTACTTCGAAGAGAACATGACGAGTTTTCCGTTCGCGACGTAGATTTCCGGGTTGGAATACGAAGCGGGAACCTTGATCTTCTTCACGATGACCGGATTTTTGGAATCGCGGACGTCGGTGACATAGACGCGGTGGTCGTCGGAATTGTAAAAGTAGGTGAACGAACCGTCGGTTTTGACGATTTCGGATTCGTCGACCCCTCCGATTTGGACGTTGGTCTGCGAATAGTCCTTCGCGCCACCGCCGGAAGAACCCTGCGGTGCGGAAACGGCGCTCGGAGCGGCGGTTCCCACGGCATTGGAAGAATCCATCTTGGCGCTGTCGGAAACGCGTTCGTAGAGAACGTCGTCCATCGGCATCGGACGGCCATAGTAGCCGTTCGGGTTCTTCTTATAATAGTCCGAAATGAACTTCGAGAGCACGTCTTCCATATTGGTGCAGCTCGAGAACGACTTTACGGAAAATTCCGGAGCCTTCGTCGAGGTGGAACCGCTGTTTTCGAGGTCTTCGAGCGAAGTGTCCTCGTCGAGGCATTTGGGGGTTCCGGCAACGAAGCAATAGCGCATGGTACAGGCGGCCTGGCCGTCGGCGCCTACGGAACAGTCGTTACATCCGTCCGTATAGTTCGTGCACTGCCCGAGGTTGACGCCGTTCACGACGACGTCCTGGGCCGCGCTCACCGATGCCGTGACCGAAAAAACGGCGGCGGTTGCGGCGAAGGCCCAAAGGAGAATGGAGCGCTTCATAGAATGGAAGTAAGTGGTAAACGAATCAATTTTAGGAGGGTCGCGCAAGGAGTCAATACCTTTCTTGGGGTTCGAATCTCCGGGGCATACCGCGACCTCCTCCGAAAGGGGAAACGGAAGCCGCGGACGAACGTGACGAAAAAGTATCAAAATCGCGCTTTGACATTTCCCGCAGGGTTCGTATTATCCGCCTTATCCCTTCGGAAGGCTACGGCCGGAAGAGCACGGATACGTCATAAACCCAAACAAACAGGAGGCCTAAATGGCACAAAGCGTCATCTCGAACGTACAAGGGGAAATTCTCGGTCGCAACCCGGCGATCCAATGCCTCAAAAAGGCCCTCGCGGCACACGGCATCCGCATCGACCTCGCCCAGGTTTTCGAAAACCGCCAGTCGTACGAACTCTTGGCCATCTATTTCGACCAAGTGCCCGCCGAAGACGGCAGTCAAAAATTCCTCTGCACTCCGAAAGCCGGGTTCCTCAACCTGGTTCAGGACAAAGAGCTGCTGTCGCACTACCGACTGCTGCTGGCCAAGCCGCCCGCAGTCATCGACATCTCCGTAAGCGAAATCTCCGGCGAAGAAGCGGCAGCCTTGTTGGCCGACGCTTGCTCCCCTGCTTGATTCGCCACTACGGAAAACGCCCGGATTGCCCGGGCGTTTTTT
>JBAQKV010000087.1:0-23676 GCA_049301335.1 Patescibacteria group bacterium | reverse complement strand
GTCTAACACACCGCCGAAAAATTTGCAAAACGCGCGGGAACGGATACGATTCCGTTTGATTTTTCCACGTTTTTCCGCCCCATGTTCAAGCTCTTCAATATCGGACATCACGACGAACATTCCGACGAAATCGACGTGCACCACGACGACCACGGCGAACATTCGGTCGAAGAAGACGTCGGGCAGGTCGCTCTCGACATCCTCGACCAGGACGACGCGATCGTCATCGTCGCTCCGCTCGCCGGAATCCCCATCGACGGCATCGACGTCGCGGTAACCCGCAACGTGCTCACCGTTTCCGGCGAACGCGTCCGCCCCGACATCTACGTCGAATCGGGCAGGCTCCTCGTCGAAGAATGCTTCTTCGGCCCGTTCCAGCGCTCCGTCGTACTCCCGGAAAACCTCCAGTTTAATAAAATCAGCGCGACCATGGAGAACAACCTCCTCGTCATCCGCGTTCCCAAGATCCACCTCCCTTCCAAATCCGTGAAGATTAACAAACTCGAATCGTAACCGTGGAATCCAAGAATCCCCAGAAAATCGCCCACCGATCCATCCGGAAAGTCGACGCCGTCGTCACCGGCATGATTTTGTGAGGCATCGTGGCATCGATCTACGGCCTGGGAAAAGAAAACCATCGCCACGGTGAGATTCCGGCCTCCAAGATTACGGAAATCCGCGAAGGCAAGGTCCCGTTCTCCGAAATCGTCAAAATGCTCGTATTCGGAGTACCCAAAGAAAAACCTACGCTCACGTCCAGAATCCTCTCGTTTTTCCGTAAACGCTAGCGCATGGAACGCACGCTTCGAAAAATCCTCGCCGTATCGCTCATCGCAGCGTTCCTTCCGTACGGATCGGTTTTTTCGGCGGACGAAGAATGGAAATGCCCCATGACCAAGGGCGCCTACGTATGACAGGTCTGCGACTGTCTGAAAGCGAGGCAACCGGGGGGCGCGGGAGCGAAGAGCATTACCGATTACGTATGTCCCGAACCCATCATGGGCGATGCGGACGTCGCATACCGCGTCATTCTCGACCTCGAATTCAAAAAGACCGACAAAGAGGCGGAAGGCAAACTCAAGCAGATGCAGGCCGCGACCGGAAACGACTTCGTCAGCATGGAGACCGACGTCACCAACTGGTTCGATACGACCAGCGCGGACTCGGAGTTCAATCAGAAATACATGAAAACCTGCTCTGATCTTTCCGATCCCAAGAGCGTCTTGCGGCAAACGGTCGAATCCATGTCGGGCGTCACTACCGACGGATCCACCTCGTTTTTCGCTGGCAACGAAGAGAAGTGCGGCTCCCTCGTGAAAACCAAGCTCGCGGGGTACAAATCCGCGGCCCGGCTCTTCGCGGAGCAGAACGTCGCCGACAGTTACAAGAGCGACAAAAAAGACTTCATAGACAAACTCAAGGACGTCTACCGGAATTTCCTCATGAAGTGGATGGTCTACATCGGCGAACTCTCCCGCATCAAGAGCAAGTGGAATGAGAAGACTCCCAACGTAAACAACTAGAACAACGGATGAACGTCGTCGCCGAATACGGTATCCGGGCGAAAAAAGCCTTCGGACAGAATTTCCTCGTCGACGACGCGGCGCTTTCGGCCATCGCGGACGCCGTGGAGGTCACCGGGAACGACGTCATCGAAATCGGTCCGGGGTACTGAGCCCTTACCGAACGCCTTTTGGCGATGAAGCCCCGTTCGCTCACCTTGGTCGAACTCGACCCCGATATGGTCGCCATCCTCGAAGACCGTCTCGCGAAAGGGGATTTGAGGGTACCCGAAGGCACGGCGTTCGAAATCCTCAAGATGGACGTTTTGAAATATGAGCCCAAGTTTTCGGAATACCGGGTCATCGCCAACATCCCGTACTACATAACCTCGCCCATTCTCGACCGTTTCCTTTACGAACTGCCCGTCCGCCCAGAAGCGATGGTCATCCTCATGCAGAAAGAGGTCGCCGAGCGGATCGTCGCCAAAGACGGGAAAGAATCGGGACTCTCGCTTTTCTGCAAGAACGCTTGCGCCGCGATCGAGCACGTCGCCAAAGTTCCGGCCGGATGTTTCCGCCCGGCGCCCAAGGTCGACAGTGCGGTGCTGCGGTTCGTGGTTTCGGCCGCCGAATCCCGCGAATCCGACGTACGGCTTCTTAAAACGGTACGCGCCGGGTTTTCCTCTCCCCGCAAGAAGGCCGTATCCAACCTCTCCGCTGGATTGAACGTTCCCAAAGAAACCGTCGCGGCGCTTTTCGCCGAGCTCTGACTTCGCGAAGATGAACGGCCGGAACGTATTCCGCTCGATATTTGGAGAGAGGTCTCGAAAAAACTCAGTTAACGAAAACCGGCCCGAGAAGGACCGGTTTTTCTATGGGGAACTCGAAGGATTACAGCGATTCGAGATTCTCGCAAAACGCCGTAGGATCGGGGATTTCCCAACGGATGGAAATGAATTCCCGGATTTCGCCGTTCACTCCGAGAATGGGGGTGATGGTCGTATTCACCCAATAGGCGTCGCCGTTCTTTTTCATGTTTTTCAGCGCGCCGCGCCAGACCTTCTTTTGCCGGATGGTGCGCCACAGGTCTTCGAAAACCGCTTTGTCCATATCGGGGTGCCGAACGATGCTATGGGGCCTTCAGAGGAGTTCTTCCCGTTCGTAGCCGGAAATCTCGCAGAAGAGGTCGTTAGCGAAGGTGATGACGCCGGTGAAGTCGGCAGTGGAAACGATGGCCGAGGAGTCGACCGCTTTGCGGTATTCCTTGCAGAGGTTTTCGGTGGCTACGGAATGCGCGTCCAAAAGCGCTACGAGGCCTTCTTCGAACACCCGGTGGAGTACGTGCGGTTCGGCTGAAGATTCCAGTACGGCTTCCGCGGACCTTCGGAGGTCGTGGAAGCATTTCGCGAGCGTTCAGGCTCATACGCCCCGAAATTTCTCTCAAGCGCACGCGCCGACTTCGGATATTACGGCGGAAAGGAAATCCCGTCATATTTCGTCGGGAAGCTCTCCGGTAGCGGCTACTACGCGCTCGGTTTGGCCGACTTTCAGCCACTCCTGGAGAATTTCTTCGCGTTTTTCCGATATCAGAACGATAACGGGGTGGAAAAGATCCCTTTTTCCAAAGCCATCCTCGTACATAAGGGGCAAAGTTAGGAAACGTCCGCGGATTCCCTAAAGGGTACGCCTCTTTTTCGACGATTGCAAGAGAGGCGGGTTCGGATTTTCTACGGGTTCGGATTTTCCCGCTTTACCCGAATCCACGTTTCGCGTATACTCCGCCTTCGATTTTCCACGCCTTTCCCATGCAACCGTTCCGACTCGCTTCCAAATACGCCCCCACGGGCGACCAGCCCCAGGCGATCGAAGAGCTCTGCGCTTCTTTACAAGCCGGAAACCGGCACCAGACGCTCCTCGGCGTCACCGGCTCCGGCAAGACGTTCACCATGGCCAACATCGTGGCGAAATTACAACGCCCCACGCTCGTCATCGCCCATAACAAGACCCTCGCCGCCCAATTGGCGCAGGAGTTCAAAGAATTTTTCCCCGACAACGCCGTCCACTACTTCGTTTCGTACTACGACTACTACCAGCCGGAAGCGTTCGTCGTCAAAACGGGACAGTACATCGAAAAGGAGGCGACCATCAACGAAGAAATCGACCGCCTCCGCCACGCGGCGACCGAAAGCCTGCTTTCGCGACGCGACGTGCTCATCGTGGCATCGGTTTCGTGCATCTACGGTATTGGTGAAAAAGAAGACTACGGCTCGGGCCGCATGAAGTTCTCGGTAGGGGAAAGCTACCGTCTCGAATCCATCCTCGATTCCTTCGTGGCGCTCCAATTCCGCCGCGCGACCGCGGATTTCTTGCCTGGATCGTTCCGAGTCATGGGCGACCAGCTCGAAGTGTTTCCCGCATCGAGCGAAACCTTCTGGTCGCTCTCGTTCTTCGACGGAGAGCTCGAAAGCATCGTCCGCAAAGAAGCCGTCACCAACCGGGTTTTGGAAGAAGTCGAAACCGTGACGGTGTTCCCGGCGAAACACTTCGTCACTTCCCCCGACACCGTAGCGGAAATCGTTCCGAGGATCCGCGCCGAACTCGACGCGCGGCTGAAGGTCTTCCGTGAGAACGGAAAATTGGTCGAGGCCGAACGTCTCAAGATGAAGACCGAATACGACATCGAAATGCTCACCGAAGTGGGCTACGTGAACGGAATCGAAAACTACTCGATGTACCTTTCCAAACGCGGATTCTGAGAAACGCCTTCGACGCTCATGGACTTTTTTCCGGAAGATTCGCTCACGTTCATCGACGAGTCGCACATTACCATCCCGCAGGTCGGGGGCATGTACGCCGGCGACCGTTCCCGCAAGGAGAATCTCGTAGAATTCGGCTTCCGTCTGCCTTCGGCGATGGAAAACCGCCCGCTCAAGTTCGAAGAATTCGAAAAGAAGATCGGTCAGGCGGTCTACGTTTCCGCGACCCCTTCCGCCTACGAGCTCGAACATTCCACCGTGGTCGCCGAACAGATCATTCGCCCCACCGGACTTCTCGACCCGCAGATCGAGATCGAGGACATGGAATTCATGGCCGATTCGGTCATGAAGAACCTCAAGGCCGTGCGCGCCAAGAACGAACGGGCGCTCATCACGACCCTTACCAAGAAGTCTTCCGAAGAGCTTGCCGAATACCTCGCGTCCAACGGAATCAAGGTCCGCTACCTCCATTCCGAAATCGAGACCATCGAGCGTCTCGAAATCCTTCGCGACCTGCGCACCGGCAAGATTGAAGCCATCGTCGGAGTCAACCTCCTACGCGAAGGCCTCGACCTTCCGGAAGTCTCGTACATCGGCATTCTTGATGCGGAAAAGGTGGGGTTCCTCCGTTCCGTATCTTCGCTCTTGCAGATCATCGGCCGTGCCGCCCGCAACTCGAACGGCCGCGTCGTCATGTATTCGCACGGCAAGAAAATTTCCGCCGCCATGGAAAAGGCCATCGGCGAAACCAACCGCCGCCGCGCGGTGCAGGAAGCGTACAACGAAGCCCACGGCATCACGCCCACGACCATCGTGTCGAGCATCAAGGAGATCGGACTCAAGGGCAAGAAGCTCGCCAAAACCGACTACTCGGGCGATCCGCGAGCCGTGCTCAAGCGCCTGGAACTCGAAATGGACGTCGCCGCGTCGAACCTCGACTTCGAAATGGCCGCCGAACTCCGTGACAAGATTTCCGAACTCCGCGAAGAAATCCGCGAAGGGGAGAAGTGGTAGTAGGCGCGAACGAAAGAAAAAACTCCCCTGGAACGGGGAGTTTTTTCTGCATGCCTAGTTCTTCACGCAGTAGAGGAGCGCGACGTTGACCGGACGGATTTCGGACGTGTCCCATTTGGTTCCCATCGCCGCCGACGGATTGCTCCAATAGCCCACGAAAAGATTCCCGACGTACGCGGTGGTGGATTTTCCCATGTACACGTCGTTGTGGGAATATCCCGAGCTCCAGTTCTGACCGGTATCGGTTTGCCAGAATCCTTTCCAGTCCATGTCCTGCCAGGTTCCGAATCCTCGGCTCGCGTCGGTTCCGCCAGCGGTAGGGTTCCATCCGCGCACGAATTGCCCGCGGAGATTGAGCGAAGCGTTGCCTCCCGCTCCCGTGGGAACTCCGGCTCCCGCGGCTTCGGTCCAGCCCGTGGGGCATGAGGTGCCGTTGAAGGCGATGACGGTGCCAGTGGGAACCGTTGCCGCCGCGATGCGGTCGTTCAGGTTCTGGTCGTTCGCGAGGAGCTTGTTGAACGTCGCGGCCGATACTCAGGAACCCGCGAAGGCTTCGAGCGAAGCGGGCGAGGTCCAAGAGCTTCAGACCGCGGCATATACTATTCCGCCCACGAGTACGGTGGCGAGAAACGAAACTCCCATGACGATGCCGGAACGGACGTCTTGCTTTAGGGTGCCCATTTTTTCAAAGTTACGGATGTCCGGATTATCTTTGAAATGAGAAATTTTGCAAATACTTAACGTTACCGCACGAACCTAAAATCCGATTTTCTCGGTCAAATACAGTGCTTCGCCGACGGTGACCGTCTTGTCGGGCTGGAAATACCTTTCCGCGAACTGGTCTTTCCATTTGAAGGCGTATTTCAAGCGCATCGTGGTCACGGCGTCTTTCCAAATTCCGGTTTCGTCGGTGAACGCCTGTCCCGAAGGGGTGGAGTACGATTCGCCCTTCGACTTGAGGAGCAGGTCGGCCAATTGTCACCTGGTCATGCGCGCGTAGTCGTCGGATTTTCCGAAATCGCGTTCGAAGCGGAGGATGGCGGCTTTTATCGACCTCTTCTTCTCGAAGTCGGATCCGGCCTTGAGCCACAGATAGCCCAAATGGCGCCGTACGAGCTCTTTCGCCTGGCTGCCGACCATCTCGCGGTCTTGGAGCAGATAGCCGTCCTTGAGCGGGAAATACCCCTTTCCAAGCGCGGCCACGTCTTCGTAGTAGTAGGGGTAGGTGTTGTCGATTCCGCGGGGGTTCGCCACGGTGGTGTCGCGCTTGGATTTGGTTACGGAAACCGGCTTCTTGCCGTCTATGCGGGTGAGTTGGAGCGCGACGGGAGCGAACGAGAACGCGCGCATCTTCGCTTTGAGCGCTCCGCGGTACGTATCGTCGAACGCGAATTCGAGTTCGTTCGCGAAGTTCTCGGCGCGGCATGCGGTTTTTTCGTCGAGCGAGGCGTTGCAGAATTTCACGCTCCCATTGAGCGCCGAGAGCTTGAACCGGCCTTCGAACCTCGAATCGAGGAGCGGGGTTCCGTACTTGGTCTTCATGAAGACGACCACGTCCTTGTCTTCGCCCAAAAAGAGGGTTCCGGGGGTTCTGATTTCCGCGGTGGCCGCGGTTTTCGCGTCGGTAGGGGAGAGTACGACCACCGTTCTTCGAGCGACGACCGTCTGGCCCATCTTGAAGGCCACTTCGTACGCTCCGGCCTTCTTGCCGGTAATCTTGATGTCGCGCCGGCCACCGTCGAGGGCGACGATTTTTTGCGGAAATACCGAGAGTCCCTTCGCGTCGAACGCGATGTCGAGGCCGAGCTCCGGGAAGTTTCCACGGGTGGCTTTTCCTCGCGAGTCGCCGGAACTTACGGTGGCGTACGCCACTCCGCCAATGGAAAGGTTCGTCCCGTTGTCGGACATACCGATGGAAATGTTGTTCTTCTTGAGAAATTCCTGGATTTCTTCCTCCTGAATTTGCGCGCGGGTCTTCATGACGGTGCGGTCGACCTTCTCGACCGGACGAGCTTTGACGGCCTCGATGACCGCCTTGGTCGCCTGTCCCGGAACGGCGACTTTTCCGCTCTCGAGGAACGCGATGGGGTCGATGGTGTTCTGGGTGAGGAAATCCCGGCACAAGCCCTTGTTCACAACGTCCATGGGGTCGAGTCCCCTCGCGCACGAGACGAAGTAGTACGGGTGCGACTGGTTGGTGGTATCGATCTGGAAATGCAGGTGGTTTCCGTACGAATTGCCGGTATTGCCGACCTCGCCAACGTTTTCGGCAGCCAAAACGACCTGCCCCGACTTCACGTTGATCTTGGAGAGGTGCGCGTAGTCCGAATAGATGACGGTCTTGTCGGTAAGGGTGTGCTTTACGGAAACGACGTTTCCCCATCCGTTCGACCAACCGGCGAAAACGACCGTTCCGTCGCCGATGGAGCGTACCGGCGTGCCTGCCGAAGTGGCGATATCGACGCCTTCGTGGCTGCCGAGACCGGCGTCCCAGCCGTAGTCGTAGGTCGCGCCCCAAAGTACCGTATAGATGCGGCGGTACTGCTGGTTTTTTTCGAATTCGGAGTATTTCGCCCCGGTGATTTTAGGAAGGTCGATCTTGCAGTCGTCGCCCAAGGTCGACCAGGCGTTCCATTTGCAGGAAGTCGCCGACACCTTGTCGAACGGGTAGACGAAACCTCCGGCGTTGGCGGCGAGCGGCCATGCGAAGCCGAGGGCGGCGAGAAGGGCGGTGCGGATTTTTTTGGACATGTTTCGGAATTCGGAGACCGGGCGAGTATAGCCGTTTTTCCAAGGGATGGAATCCGTGATGGAAATATTTTCCACGAATCCAGGGATTGACGCCGAATTGACGGAAACGGTCGCGTACGTACCATGGGGAGGCTTATTTCCGTCTTCGTTCCCATGGTCAAAGTCCTCCAAGATTTCAAGTCCTTCGCGCTGAAGGGCAACGTCGTCGATCTCGCCGTATGAGTGATCATCGGTACCGCTTTCGGAAAAATCGTCTCCTCGCTCGTCTCCGACGTTGCCATGCCGCTTCTCGGAATCCTTCTCGGCGGCGTCGACTTCACCAAGTACGCCTACGTCGTCACCTCCGTTTCCGGTACGGACGTCACCGTAAAATACGGCGCGTTCCTCCAAGCGACGTTCGATTTCGTCGTCATCGCGTTCTCGGTATTCGCGTTCGTGTCGTTCCTTCAAAAAATGCAGAAGCCCGCCAAAAAAACCGAAACCGCTTCTCCGGCGAAGGCCGAAGACGTCGCGCTTTTGGAAGAAATACGCGACCTTCTTAAAAAGTCCGCGAAAGCCAAATAGCCTTCGCGATATGAAAAAACTCCGGGGAAACCCGGAGTTTTTTGAAGTTTTCTTAGCGGTATCGGGCGCGGAACGCCTCGAGGTTGCGGATGCGGCCTTCTTCACGTTCGCGGCGGGCGGTTTCGGTATGGAAGGTGAACCCTCCGTCGAGGAGCTTTTCGGTGAAATTGAGGAACCCGTTTTCGTCGAACCCGTTCGGGGAATAGGTCTGGAGTTCGCGTCGGTACGCGTCGGTACGGAGGTGGCAGTCGCGGCGTCCGAGGTTGTCGAGGTCGGCGTCCTGGATAATCTTCTCAAGGATGTCGGCGGGGCGGGTGAACACGATGGTGGCCAAGATGATGCGGCGCACGCGGCTGACGCGTTCTTCGGGGTGTCCGACGCTCCGGAGGAATTCTTCGGCGAGGTCGGCCCCGACGATTTCGTTCTGCGGGTACTTGGTGGCGAAACCGGTGTCGTGGAAGGCTGCCGCGATGAGGAGGTCGGTCTTTTCTTCTTCGGATATGCCTTCGACGTCCGCCAAGTACGAGGCGCGGGCGTACACTTCGATAGTGTGGCCGACGTTGTGGTAGGTGTAGTGATCGACTTTTTCGACGATCGAGAGCGCGTACGCCCGGGCTTTCGCGAGAATTTCTCTTTCCGTCATCTTGAGCGCTTTCGTACGGGTAAAATCGACTGCGTTGGGCGACATTCTACCGCACGGGGATGCTTGCGCAACCTTTTTTTGACAAGGGCCGTTTTTTTACTACCATTATCCCGATTTGTCCCATCTTTAAGCCAAAAAATGACCATTCCGAATGTGAATGACGAATTTAGCGTTCGTCTCGCCCGTCTTGAGAAAATCCGAAGCCTCGGAATTTCGGCATACCCAGAAAAATTCGAAAAAACCCACTCTGCCGGAGACGTTCTCAAAGACGCCGAAGGGAAAGAATTCCGCACTGCCGAAGAGGTGGTAGTTTCTTCGGGGACCGACGTTTCGCTCGCCGGACGCGTAGTGCTTTTCCGCTCGTTCGGAAAGATCGCTTTCGCGCATATCCAAGACGACACGGGCCGCGTTCAGGTCATGTTCTCCCGCGACAACTGCAAGATCCGCGTTAACGGGGAAGTTTCGGCATCCGTAGGCGAAGACGAAACCGCCGTCACCGCCTTCAAGTTCGCCGAAAAGCTCGTCGACTTGGGCGACTTCGTCGGCATCAAGGGCGAAGTTTTCCGTACCCACAAGGGCGAAGTCACCGTATTCGCCACCGAATTCGAATTCCTCGGCAAGGCGTTCCGTCCGCTTCCGGAAAAGTTCCACGGACTCGGCGACGAAGAGGCCAAATACCGCCAGCGCTACCTCGACCTCATTTCCGATGATTCGGTCATGAAGCGTTTCCGCTTCCGCAGCGATTTCATCCGTACGCTCCGCGAGTTCTACTGGAAGGAAGGGTTCACCGAAATCGAAGGCCAGGTTCTTACCAACGCCGCCACCGGCGCCGCCTCGAAGCCGTACGTAACGCACCAGGAAGCCCTCGACATCGACGTCTTCCTCCGCATTTCGCACGAAATCCCGCTCAAGCTCCTCAATATCGCGGGCATGGAGAAGATTTTCGAACTCGGAAAAGCCTTCCGTAACGAAGGCCAGGATCCGTCGCACCTTCCGGAACACCTCCACCTCGAACACAACTGTTCGTACTGGACCTTCCGCGACAACATGGCGTTCACTGAAAAGATGTTCGACTACCTGTTCGACACTCTGAAACTCGAACGCAAACGCCAGATTCTCAACAAGCAGAACGAACTCGTCGACGTCGACTTCACCACTCCGTGGAAGCGCGAAGACTACATCGAACTCGTAAAGCGCGATACCGGCATCGACGTTTCCAAATACGACGACGTCGAAAAGCTCCGCGCCGACATCGCCGCAGAGGGGATCGTCATCGAAGGGGCGGATAAAATGGGTCTCACCACCCTCATCGACTACCTCTACAAGAAGATGTCGCGCCCGAAGATCGTCAATCCGACGTTCCTCTACAACTACCCGGTCCAGCTCAAGCCGTTCGCTCGCCGCAACGACTCGAACCCGCAGCATGCCGACGCGTTCCAACTCCTCATCAACGGATGGGAACTCGTGAACTCGTACTCCGAACTCGTCGATCCCATCGACCAAGCGGAACGCTTCGCGGCAGGGGAGAAGGCCCTCTCCGAAGGCGACGAAGAAGCGATGACCGGCGATGCCGAATTCGTCCGCGCCATGGAATACGGCATGCCGCCGATTTCCGGTTGGGGAATGGGAGTGGACCGCATCATCGCGCTCCTCACCGAACAGAACAACCTCCGCGACGTCGTGCTTTTCCCGCTCATGCGCCCGAAGGCGATCGAAGAATAATGCCGTGCGTCCGGGGAGTTCGGAACGCTTTCCCGAAAACGTCCTCGCCTGTGGCTGCGGATTGTTTTCTTTGAAAAGGTTTCGAACTCCCCGCCTCGAATTCAGATAACCGCCTCCCAAGCGCATGAACGCCCAACGTTATAGAAACCAGGAAGGACCGATCGTCGTGAAGGTCGGATCCGAATCCGCCGATTTCGATTCCGCGGTAGGGCGCGAAAAACTTTCGCGTCTCGCGTTCGAAATTTCCTTTCTCATGACCAAGACTTCCCGCCGGGTCGTATTGGTCACTTCCGGCGCGGTCGCGCACGGACGGAAGATTCTCTGAATTTCCAAAGACCGCGCGCTCGGCATCGAAGAACGCCGCGCGCTCGCTTCTATCGGACAACACCGCCTCATTGCCCATTGGGAAGTGTTTTTCGCTTCCGTCGAATCGTCCGTCCGCATTCCGGCGGTAGGGCAGGGGCTTGTGACCCATGCGGAAATCGAGGCCGACATTTCCCATTCCAACGGGCTCATGTCCGGACTCGAAGGCCTTTGGAAACTCGGTGCGCTCCCGATTCTCAACGAGAACGACTTCGCGACTCCGGAAGAAATCGTCGCCCTCGGCAAAGGTGCGGACAACGACAAGAACTCGCTCCTCATCGCCCGAATGGTACGCGCCGAACATTTGGCCATCATGACCAATACCAACGGCGTCTACCGCAAAGCCACCGATCCCGAAAGCCGCGTTCCGGTTTTCCATGCCTCGCGTTTGTCGGACGACGACATCGCCCGCATCTGCGCGAAAGAAAAATCCAAAGCCGGAACCGGGGGGATGGCCTCCAAACTCACCGTCGCCCGCGACGCCGCGGACGAAGGCATGAAGGCCCATATTTTCAACGGTACGGACTCGACGCTCCTCGAACATGTGGAGGATTCCCACGAACGTCACGGCGGCACCGTAATCGTTCCGTAGGTTCGAATATTGACAATGCGCCCGTGTTACGTACTCTCCGTAACACGGGCTTTTTCAAACGAAAGGGAGGACGGTATGCTCGCGAAGATTTTCAAAGTCTGTACCAAGCTGGGTTTCGTTCCTTCGCTCGTAGCGTTCACCTTCGCCGCCTTGGCGTGCGGTGACGCGGCCGTCCAAATATTCGGCGCGCCGTACCGAATGGGACTTCCCGTCGTGGCCTGCGCGCTCGCGGCGATCGCCATCGATTACCCGAAACGCACCCAAAGCGCGACGCTGGCGATATTCGCCACGATTTCGCTCGAAACGATGTTCCTTTTGCCCTTCGTTTCCAACGAAGAGGCATTCCGGATTACGGTATCGGTCGTATGGTTCGCGCTTGCCGCCGGATTGGTCGTGTTCGTTATCGCGCCGCTTATCCGGCACCTGCAAAACAAATACCCGCTCGGGTCTTCGTACGCGACCATGCGTATCGAACGCCCTAAGCAAAACCCATGACCCCCTGGGGAGGCCGCCCTCCCCGCGTTCTTTCCGCCCCATTCGTGGGGCGGTTTTTTTATTCGTTGGAGAGTGCCGTGATTTCCGAAGCGCTGAGCGCGCGGTTGAAAATACGGACATTGTCGAAGTTCGCGTCGCTGGTGTTCGCGGTGTAAACGGTATCGCCAAGAATCCAGTTCGTATTCGTAGTCGAGAAATTCGTCAGTTTCGTCCAAGCCGCGTGGGTAGCGGTGCCCACTTTCGTTCCGTTGACGTAGATATCCAAGTTCGGTTGGGCGAATACGAACGCTACGTGGTTCCACGCGCTTCGGTTCAATGCCGTCGAAGCGACGTTCACCGCGATATCGGAATTGGTGTTTCCGGCGTTGTAGATATGGAACGAATTGTTCGCGGTAGACGTCCCGTCGCCGTAGCCTTGCGCGGTATAGTTGTAATAAAAACCGAATCCGCGCTGGTACGCCGCGTTCCAAAGCGGAACGTTGAAGCCAAAGAACGACACGCTCGGGGTCGTCGCCGAAGGGTTTACCCAAAACGAAAACGTCGCTGCGGTGGCTCCGGTAAGCGCAGGGGGTACGGCGATATTTTTCGCGTCGCCGAAACTTGCCGCTTGGCCGTATTTTCCGCTTACGTACGATACCGAGCTTGCCGTTCCGTTATACGTTCCAAGGGAGTCGGTCGCATCGTTTTCGAATTTGTAGAACGCCTTCTGGGAGCCGTCATTAAAGAAGTCGTTCGACGGTCCGGTCGCGGTATTCGAGGTTACCGTACCGCCCTTCGTTCCGTCTACGAGCGCTCCGGTCGCCGAGAGCGAAGGATCGCGTACGAGCCCGTTCACCGAACCGGACATGTTCGTGGGGAAATTGCCGGAAACGTTGGAAATATCGGTCGTCGGCGAGACGCCTACGACCTGGAACCACGAAACGATCCGCGCTTTCCCGTCCCGGACCTGCGAAAAACCGACCGCCCCTACGGAGAGGTATTTCGAGTCGTACGCCGCTTCCGCTTCGCCGAATCAAGCGGTCCGTGCCATGGCGCCAAGCGTTCCGCTCGGGAGACCGAGCGCCGAAACCTTGAACTTCTCCGGGTTCATCTTGAGCTTCGCGTAGTCCGGATTTCCGGCCGAGTAGTTGGTTCCGGAAACGTTCCAGTCTCATCCCGTCAGGGCCGTCTGTACGCCGTCGACGTAGATGAAAGCCCCAGAAAGCGCCGCTCCAGTGTCATGGACGACGTAGTACCGCGGCGAATTTCCGGTAACCGCCGATTCGGCGGAAATGGTCGTCTGTACCGATCGTACGTTCGCCTTGATGGCGGAATCCTTCGCATCCTGCGAATATCCGGAAAGTGCCAAGAAGCCGATAGTCGCCAGAATGGCGAGGATGGTGATGACGACGATGAGTTCTACGAGGGTGAATCCGAAGGGTTTTGAGCACACCGCTCCAGTACTGCTTCAGAATCGAAATTTGCCCCACAAAATTTTCTCAACCGGCATGAAAAAAAATGTTAAATAATTGTAAATACTTTATGCGAATTCTTGCGAATGACAAGACCAATGGCATACGGTCGCATGAACGCCTCGTTTCGGATTAAAAAATCCCCCTCGGAAGGGGGATGGAAAACGTACGGAAAGGAGTTCGGACGTCATGTCCTGAAACGGCTCACCGAAGACATGAGTTCTCCGGAGGTCTGGTTCAGGGCTTCCGACACTTGGAACACTGTTTCCGCTTCCGCACTCGCTTGTTCCGAGGCTTGGGCGATGCGTTCCAGTTGTGCTGAGACGGTTTCCATGGCGCGAACCTGTTCGAGGACGGCGGAAGAAATGTCCGAGGCCCTCGAGGCCGCCCGTTCGCCGCTTTCGCGGGCGGAGGCGAGAATCGCGATGGCTTTCTCTCCGGTAGCTTCGCCGGATTCGATCGTCTCCACGCTTTCGCGCATCGACTCGCGAATGGCTGACGTCAGCGCGCAAACGTCCGCTATTTGTACCGACGCGGCCTTGGTGGCCCGTTCGGTATTTTCCGACAGTTTGCGAACTTCGTCCGCCACGACTGAGAAACCGCGACCGGCTTCGCCCGCTCTCGCCGCCTCGATGGCGGCATTGAGCGCGAGAAGGTTGGTCTGCTTCGCGATTTCGCTGATCGTTCCGGCAAGCTTGGCGATTTCTTCGACCGCCGTGGCAAGCCGCCCCACTTCGTCGTTCGACTTATGGATGCTCGCAGACGCCGTCCGCATTTCGCTTACGGCGAGATTGACGGACTCCGAACCTTCGGCGATGAGCGCGCGGGTTTTGTCCCGAACGAGCGACGCTGCCGACTCGGCGTTCGTTCCCACTTCCGAAATGCTGACGGACAATTCCTGCGTAGACGCGGCGATTTGCGATACCGAGTCGGACAGCCGGGCATTATCGGAACGAATTTCGGCTGCGGAATGCCGGATTCCTCCGGCTCCTTGGCCGACTTCCGCCGACGCGTGCTTGATATCGGCGACCATATTCCTGAAGGTCTTCATCAGCGTGGCGAATTTTCCGGATATTTGGGAAATTTCGTCCCCGCCGGGAATCGCGAGGTCCACCGAAAGATCCTTGTCGGCTTCGGTTTTCGATATCGATTCGGAGAGTTTCGCAATCCGGTTTTTAATCGAGAGCGCGATAAGCAATCCGAATCCGACGCCGAAGAGCGAGGAAACGGCGACGCCGGCAACGGTAACCGGCAGACGCCATTCGTAATCGTTCCTGAGCTCTTCTATCCCGTTTTTCGAACGGGAATTCAGAAGGGACGAAAGTTCTCCGGCCGAAGCCTTCGCTTCGGTGAATTTCGCGCTCACTCCCGAGTACGCCTCGGCCGCCTTCATCCATCGTCCTTCGGAAATAGCCCCACGAGCCTTTTCCAGTTCTTTCGCGTACGCCTCCCGGCGTTCCACGAACCGTCCGAACGCCGTCTTTTCTTCGGCGCTTTGCGGGTGGTTCGCGTACTGCTCGACGAGCGTGCCCACCTCTTTGGCATTTTTCGCGACCTGTTCGAGGTGTTTGGTTACGGGATGGTCATGGAGTTTTGATTCTTCATGAGCCGGATTGTGCTGCAACGCCGCGAGGATCTCCGCTTTGTTTTCGGCGAGGAGGGTGGTGATGCGACCGAGGACTTCGATCGATACCGTCCCTTCCGCGTAGCCGGTTTCCGCTTGGTTGAAATACGACCTTACGGCGAAAATGCCGAGGCCCCCTTGTACGGCGATGGTGCAATTGAGAACCACGACGAGCAGGAAAATCTTCGTACGTATCGGGATTCTGTTGAATACGCCTTCCATGGAAAGCTCCTTTCCGTAGTCGTTAATGAACGCGCGAATCGTGTAATCCGATCGCTCAAGTTGTTTTTTACCGAACGGATGGAAAAACGCAAGTCCGTTATTCCGAGTCGGTTTTCTTGAGAATGACGACCCCGGTTGTTTTGCCGTAGGCTCACGACATCCGCTCGAAAAGTTCGTCTATCGGGTACGCCCTCCTATTTTTCGTATCCGGATTGGGATCGAGGATGCTGACCAGTCGGGAGGTTTCGTCGAATTCCGTCACGAGGGAATCGTGGACGTAGGTCTTCGGGGATCATTTTTCGCCCATGGCGTATTCGATCCAAACGTCGTTGCCTTCTTTGAGGTTCGATAGGAGAAAATCGGAGAATCCGACTCGTAAATCCTCGTCAGCCCCGCGTGCCGCGGCAACGAGAGGAATTTTTTCTTCCTTGAAAAATTCGTTCAACTCCTTCTCGCTCTCCACCGTGCGTATGCCTTCGTCATTGTTCAGGGACGTCAGGAGTCAGAGGGCGTATTCGAACCAATCCCGGCTTTTCGCGTCCACTTTCACTCCGAAACGTTTTCAAAGGGCTTCTTGGTCGTACACTTTGCCGGTATGGCGGAAAACGACCATCTGCAAGCAGGCCATCGCGCAGTGGTAGGGTTTCTGATAGAAGAGGGAATAGGTCATGCGTTGAAGGTTTTCGAGAATGTCCACATGCTACGGACTCTCGGAAAAATACAAGAATTCCCGTTTTCGTTTCCGAATTCCGGATGTCCGAATAGGATGTTTGAAATAGGATTATCCACTAAAAATGGAATACGTCACGCACATTCATAAATGATTGCCCGTCCGCACTCCGTTAAGTGAGGATCCTGCGGCTAAGCGGGTTTATGACCGTGCGAAAAAAGGCTACTACCGCGTCGTCGATTCGATTTCCGGCGACGTGGGCGTAGATATGAGGAATAAGACCTCGGCACCAACGCACTCCTATTTCATAAGAGGAGTCATCCATCACCTCGACAACAGGAGCTACCACGTACTCCAGACGTACTTCTCGAAACGCCGACTGCTCACGGTTCTGGCGAAGAAGCTCATAGAAGACGGTGATTATTCCGGACTCGCCCGGGAATACGACGTTCCGACGGACTCGGTCGTTTTCGTCGCTTCGCCGTCCAAAGGCGATGCCGAGCTCGCTGCCGCGCTTGCCTCGATGGCATAATCGGACACAGAAAAACCCCTCCGTTTCGGGAGGGGTTCGGTTTTGTTCGTCAACGCCTTCCGTCATGGAATCAACGGAAGCGTCGGCGGACGTTTCGGTAGACGACGCTTCCGTAGTGCCAACTGGTCAATAGGGTGACGACGAGGATGAGGGAGGAAATCGTTAACCACAAGAAATCATCTTTGTGGTACATGTTTTCTCCATCGTTAACGAGTACTATGCCTATGAAAAACATGACCATCATCGATACTCCTAACGATTTCGTATCTTCCCAAAGACTGCGTTCGACAGAAAGGACGGTTTTTTCAATCTTCGGCTCGGATGGTACGTAAGGTGCCGAGTATGCCGATTCTGCGAAAACCGGTTGGGACGAACTCCCATTTTTCGCATAGTTGCTCAGGAAAATACGTCCAGCCCGATCTTTCCGTTCTTTTGCTGCCCGCCGATCTTGGTCGTCGAACCATTTGTCGCTTCTGATTACGCCCACCCTTTCGGACCGTACGGTTACCCTGCCTTTGAAATCGGTATCCCTTCGGTCTTCGTAGGTTTCCACTCTTCCGTTCCCGTGCTCCACCACTCGCCGAGTAACGCCCGAGCGGGAGCCTTGGGAATACGTCGTGCTTTTTCTTCCGCTCATGACGAGCCTCCTATTGGTATGCTTCGTTTGTAAAATTGGTTTTACTCCGTAAGCCATGTCGGCTCGTTACTGATTATGAGTACGGAATAAAAAAAATCAACCCACGAATTCGTGGGTTGATTTTTTTAAGACTACTATTCTTCGTCTTCTTCGAACTTCACGCCGCGTTCGAGGCGGATCTTTTCGGTGATGTTGGCCGGAACCGGATCGTAGTGGGAGAATTCCATCGCGTAGGTCGCGCGTCCCTGGGAAGAGGAGCGGAGGTCGGTGGAGTATCCGAACATTTCCGAGAGCGGTACGTAGGCGCGAACGATCTTGGCCATTCCGCGTTCGGTCATTTCAGTGATCTGACCGCGCTTGGAGTTGAGGTTTCCGAGAACGTCGCCCATGTATTCTTCCGGAGTGTTGACTTCGACGAGCATGACCGGTTCGAGGAGGATCGGCTTGGCCTTCTTGGCGGCCTGGCGGAAACACTTGCTCGCTGCGAGCTTGAACGAGAGTTCGTTGGAGTCGACGTCGTGGTAGCTACCGAAGGTAAGGGTAGCGCGTACGTCAACCACCGGGTAACCGGCGATCATACCACGGGACCAGGAAGCGCGGAGGCCCTTTTCGATACCCGGGATGTATTCCTTCGGAACGACGCCGCCGACGACCTTGTTCAAGAAGACGTTTTCTTCCTTGAATTCCGGATCCGCCTTGCGTTCTTCGGCCGAAATCGGTTCGAAGGAGATGACGACGTGGCCGTACTGACCGCGACCACCAGTCTGCTTGGAGTGCTTGGTGTCCTGATCGACGACCGGCATGGTGATGGTTTCGCGGTATGCGACCTGCGGTGCGCCGATGTTGGATTCGACCTTGAATTCGCGCTTCATGCGGTCGACGATGATTTCGAGGTGGAGTTCTCCCATTCCCCAGATGATCGTCTGTCCGGTTTCTCCATTGGAGGTGACGCGGAAGGACGGGTCTTCTTCGGCGAGCTTGTTGAGAGCCATACCCATGCGTTCCTGGTCGGCCTTGGTCTTCGGTTCTACCGCGACGGAGATAACCGGTTCCGGGAAGGTCATGCGTTCGAGAACGAGCGGGTGTTCGTTGTCGCAGAGGGTGTCTCCGGTCTTGGTATCCTTGAGACCGATGACGGCCCCGATGTTACCTGCCGGGATTTCGTCGATTTCGAGACGCTGGTTGGCGTGCATCTGGAGGAGGCGTCCGATACGTTCCTTCTGGCCCGAGATCGGATTGTAAACGTAGGAGCCGGACTTGAGGGTGCCGGAGTATACGCGGACGAAGGTGATACGTCCTACGAACGGGTCGGTAGCGATCTTGAACGCGAGAGCGGAGAGCGGTTCCTTAACGTCCTGCTTGAGGGTGATGGTCTTTTCGATGTCGTCCACGTCGGTACCGGTGATGGTTCCGTCGTCAACGTCGAGCGGGGACGGGAGGTAATCCACGACAGCGTCGAGAACGAGCTGTACGCCCTTGTTCATGAGAGCGGATCCGCAGAGGAGCGGGTAAACCGAGCTGGAGATGACGCCGAGACGGAGGCCCTTCTTGATTTCCGGAATCGAGAGGGTTCCGTTTTCGAGGTAGGCGTTCATGAGTTCTTCGGTCTGTTCCGCAGCCTTTTCGATAACGAGTTCGCGGTACTTGGCCACGTCGGCCTTGTAGGATTCCGGAATTTCGAATTCGACGACGGTTTCGCCCATCTTGCCTTCGAAGCGGTACGCCTTTTCCGCGATGATGTCGATGATGCCCGAGAAGTCGCCTTCTTCGCCGATCGGGAGCTGGATTGCCACGACCTTGTTGCCTGCGAGGCGGGTCTTGATGGATTCGAGGGTCATCGTGAAGGACGCGCCGGTCTTATCCATTTTGTTCGCGAAAGCGATGCGCGGAACGACGTACTTGTCGGCCTGCTTCCAAACGGTTTCGGACTGCGGTTCTACGCCCTGCGACGAGTCGAATACGGCGACTGCGCCGTCGAGTACGCGCATCGAGCGTTCTACTTCGATGGTGAAGTCGACGTGCCCGGGGGTGTCGATGAGGTTGAGCTGAATGCCCTTCCATTCGGTGGTGGTAGCCGCGGAAGTGATGGTGATACCACGTTCCTTTTCCTGTTCCATCCAGTCCATGGTGGCGCCACCGTCGTGGACTTCACCGATTTTGTGGGTCTTTCCGGAGTAGAAAAGTACGCGTTCGGAAGTAGTGGTCTTGCCGGCGTCGATGTGAGCGGCAATACCGAAGTTACGGATGTTCTTCAGATCCGTGGAGATAGCCATACGGAAGGAAATCGGGAATAAAAAAAGAGGGCGTTACGATGAACGGGGAGATTGTAGGGCAAAACCGCTTCCGGTCAAATGTTTCTCGACTACGGACAGGTCGTGTTTTGGACGCTTCCGTCGGTCGCGAGAACTTGGTATTCGCCGGGTCCGGCGTACGCTCCCCCCTCGGTGATTTCGGCACAGCTCCGGTACCGTGAAGTTCCGGTCGTGACGACGCCGGTTTGGGTGAGCACTTCGGCGAACGTGCGGTCGACGTTGCCCACAGGGTCGCCGTTCCTGCCGTACGGCAGGTTAAAGGTCCCGCCGTTCAGGACGAACTTTTTCCGATTGTCCGAACCGACGGATCCGCCGGTCGTAGCTCCGTCGCCGATTTCCACCTGCGCGTTCTCCGCGCCGGTCATGGCCAGGATGATCGAGGGCAGAATCTGTTTCGCCACGGTTTTATAATCCCCGTCTACGTACGCTTTCCAGGGTTCGACGTCCTCGGTTACCGTGGCGATTTGGAACGCCTGGCGGTTTTTGGTCGTGGAATACGGGTAGTTCTTCTTCGTGAGGGGATCTTCCGGGTATTTGGTCAGGTCGTTTATGGCCACTCTGGAATTCATGTACCCCTGGTATGCCGCGACGTTGGCGCTGCCGGAATTGACGATGACGAACGCGTCGCCCGGTTTCGGATAGGCTCCGGTTTTCTGCTTTTCGGATTTGAGGACGATCTTGAGCTGGTCGATGTCCGCGACGCGGGCGGTGTCCCGGGCTCAGAGGAGTGACGCGCTGTACGAAACCACCCCGATGGCCGAAAGGATTCACAGGATCGTCATGACGATGATGAGCTCGATAAGCGAAAACGCGCTTCGATTCGTCCGAACGGATGGGATGCGGATGTTCATGGGGCGTTAATTTGAGTTCCCCCAGTATGCTCCGCTCGGGGATTTCCGCAAGCCCCCGTTTTCCCTTCCTCCGGGGGCTTCCTTGAAAAAGGGGGAACTTCGTATACCATCCCCGGGAACTTCGCATTTCCCGTACCGTACCGCATGTTTCGAAAAGGATTCACGCTCGTGGAGGTCGTGGTAGCCGTGGCTATCTCGACCGTTCTTTTGGCAGGCACGGTCGGCATCGCGGTGAAGGCCATCAATTCCCTTACGGACGAAAAAGCCAAAGCGCAGACCTATTCCGCCCTTACGGACGCCGTTTCGAAACTCAACTCCGTCCGCAACGCCTATCCCATCGCCACCGTCGTCGATGTGCCGTCCGGATACGACTTCATGGTATTCACCAACTCCGGACGCACGGCCGGAGTCCTCATCGGGGTAGCGGATGCGGGAAGCGGTTCCGCCGATTTCCGTCTCGATCCGCCCGGTTCGTTCCAAGCGTACGGAGCCAAAGTCCTCGCCGCGCAGGACATGACCGCCAGCCAGACCGCCGCAGTCCTCGCCGACCATTCCGCGGCGTACTCCGTACCCGTCCGCGAAGAATCCGTTTTCCGCAACCTCGTGCTCGAAAGTTTCCAGGCGACCTCTTACAACGCCGACAAGCTGGTGGACGTCATGCTGGGGGCGTACCTGGTTCCCAGGGGCGAATACGCCGGAAAATCCAAAACCGAATATCCGGACTTTCCATCGGTCATCAACCTCGTCCTCTAATGCGGAATCTCCTTTCACGAAGGTGAAACATACTCGCGTACGCGATATTCCTCACGCTCTTGGCCATGGCCCTGGGGTACGTGTATTTGTCGAAGTCGGAAATCCTTCTCGAGAACCTGAGTTTTCAGGGGTATGACGCGAAAATGGCGAGAAACCTTTCCGCTAAGGCCGACATGGCCCTCTCCTGGGCCGCCGCCCTCAATTCCGACGGCGGCGATTACCGTCCCGCCAGGGCTTGCCCCACTTCGGTCACGTTGAGCGGAACGGTTGCCGGAAGTACGTCGGAAACCGTCGCCACGGTCGCGAAAATCGCCGCATGACGGCTGTATTGCGAAGGCGTTTCCGCCGACGGGATACCGCTCCGTTTGGACTATTCTCCCGACTATTCGACCTTCCTTACCGGAACGTACGTCAATTCCGTCAACGTCAACGCCGCCGGAACAGGTCTCACGCTTTCGGGCCTTTTCGCCGACCCGCAAGGAAAAAGGCTCGACGCAACGGTTCCCTCCGTATTTTCCGAAATCGACGGCGATCTCGATTCTGACGATTTCCGTTCGGGATCCACGGGTTCGGTCGCGTATCCCTCCGGGTATTCCGATAACGACGCCGACGCCCGAAAAACGGCCATCGGCATGGTGCGCATGGATTCCGGTTGGAACGAAGTTTTCTGGAACAATGCCAAAACCAATGCCTACGTCGACCGCAATCCGTACAATTCGGACTCGGCGAACGCGAAAATCTCCGTCACCTCGACCGGATTCCTGTACTTCGACGTCGACCGTCCGTTTTCCATGAAGATCGTCGAATTCGACACCGGGGCGTTTCTCGAATCCGGCGAACTCCGAAAGATCGCTTCGGACGAACGGTCGAATTCGTCAGGCGCGCTCGGGTACGTTCAGAACGACCTTTCGTTCTCCTGAACGCACGTAAGCGGCGACAACGCCAAGACGTTCGACTTCAAGAACCGCAGTTACGGGATATTCCTCTCGTATCCGGCTTCGGCAGCCTGAAGCGTGACCCATCTCAAATACAAGATTTCCTGAAAGAACGAGAGCGGATCGGGACTGTACTTGGTGCCGATAGACGATTCGGTAGACGGGTCGATCAAGTATCTCTGAACCGACGTCATCATCGATTCCGCGGGAAATTACCGCTCGAAGACGCTCGACTTTTCGGTGCCGAAAACGGGGGTGAACCGATGAGGAGTATGCCAGTGGACGTGGGGGTGACCCCTCGACGGGGCATGCATTTCCCCGGAATAGGCGACTTTACTCCGAATCGAATTCGACGATACTTCCCGTAACGTAACCCTCTTCTTACCATGGTCTCGAAAAACGCGGTTTCCGCCATGCGCGGCGCAGCCCTTTGGGCCGCGACGTTCGTTTCGGTCGTAGCCGTCGCCTGAATCGGAAGCGCGGCGTACGTCTCGTTCACCACCACCGATTACGCCTACCCCCGTACCGGCGGGGCTACCAACCTCAACGCCACGATGTGGAACAAACTTATCGACAACGTCGCCGACGTGGGAGCGAGGACGTCGGCGATCACGGCGTCTTCGGGTGGTTACGTGGGAATAGGCACCGCGAACCCGACGCAGTCCCTGTCGTTCTGAACCGACGGTTCGTCCATCGGTACTGACACTTCGGACGGCGCGGATAACAAGACGCTTTACGTCATGGGCTGAGGCGGCACCGGATGATGGGGGCGAGGGGCGACGGTCATGCTTGCGGGAAATGAAAACGCGAGTAGCGGATCGCTTTCCCTGGAGGCGGGAAACGTCTTCGGAGGAAAGGTCAGCATAAGCGCCGGTTGAACCGAACGGGTCCGCGTGACAAGTTCCGGAAGTGTCGGCATCGGCACGTCGAGTCCGATATTCAAACTCGACGTCAACGGTTCGGCCAACGCCGCGAGCCAATGTATCGGAGGATCGTGCCTCTCGGCTTGGGGCGGAATCGTCTGAGGTTCGTATACGACCGCTACCTCAAAGTGTGTGGCCGAGAACAATCCCGTAACGGGATCAACATCCTGTCCGTCGGGGTTCACGGCCTTCGTCACCGGGCGCGGGATTTGCAATCCATCGGATTCTGGGATATCCGTGACGTATCTTTGCGTAAAGAATTAGTTCTCGGCAAACGAAACCCCCCGATTGATCGGGGGGTTTCGTTTGCCGAGTTTTCTAAGATTAAACTGGAAATCAGGAAATTTTCTATTGGGGTGAATAC
>JBAQKV010000086.1:0-4182 GCA_049301335.1 Patescibacteria group bacterium | reverse complement strand
GGATAAGGATAAGTCCATGACTATTAAAATGGACGGCATTCCGATGGGCATGCAAGAAAGCACCGGAACCGCTAAGGCCACGGGCGTCGCGGCCATCAAGCTCGGCGCTACCGCCATCGGGAAGATCGTCATTTCCTTTTTGTCCGTAGCGATACTTTGGATGGCCGTCATGGCCGCCCTCGGATCGTCCGAAATCACCGGAAAAGCCATCGAACCGATCGCTTCGTTCGGAAACAACATGGGCAAACTCGCGCTCGACATGCCGAAATACATGCCGATACCGATCGGCGGAGGCAAGCACATGAGCATGGAAGGTCTCAGCGCGTACGGATGAGGTATCAAATCCGGCGTTGAACAGTCCGCCCGTGGCAAATGGTCGAGCGAAGGCATGGACGTCGGTTCGAAGTTCGGCTGAGGAGGCGCGAAGGATATCATGGATATGCGTAAAGAAGTCGACAAGCTCTGAGCTTCCGTACAAAAAACCAGTCCTCAGCTGAAAAACGTACAGCAGGCGCTCCTCGGAATCGGTGGCGATGCCATCCAAAATGGAAAAATTACCGACGAATACCGAAAACCTTGGATCGATATGGTTAACAAGGTGAGCGATCTGAGCGCCGATGAAAAGAAGACGATCATCGCTAAATTCGAAGAAGCTAAGGATAAGGTCGGCTTCCGAAACGCCGTTGACCTCCTTAATCAAAAGCTTGGAATCGATGCTAAAATCGAACACGCTAAGGATGGGGAATTGAGCGTTCAGGATCTTGATAAGGAAATCGAACAGGCAAGAAAGAATCGTAGGGCGTCTGAACCGGCACCAGTGCCCGCTCAATCGCAACCTCCTGCCGCGACCGCGCCCGCTACCCCCGCTCCGAACACCACTCCGGCGGCACCGGCGTGAACTCCTCCTTCAGGAAACGCTGCCCCTCCGGCAAATAACCCGAAACCGTAAAGTCAGAAAATTCGAAGTCCGCCAAGAAAACCGCCCCCTTTCCCGGGGCGGTTTTCTTTTTTTCGAATCGCGGATATCTTAGGCGCGTCTTACCGGCCGCCACGGCGGATACTCCGTTCCCATGGATTCCAATACCGAAGCTTTCCTCCAAACCCTCAAAGCCCGCAATTCCGCGGCGAACGTTCCGTCGATTTCGCGGGAGACAGGAGAACTTCTCTCCGGCCTCGTGACCGAATTCGGCACCGCCAGTCTTCTCGAACTCGGTACCGCGCACGGGTATTCGACCGTCACCCTCGCTTCGGCCATGTGGGACGCGTACGAGAAAAACATTCCGAACGTCAGGGAAGACCATCCGGAACCCAATCTCATCACCGTGGATTTCTCCAAACCTTCTTACGAAGCCGCCGTCGCCAACGTGGAGGAGGCCGGGTTTTCGCCGATGGTCGAACACGTCTTCGCCGACGCCCTCGCGTACGTTCCGACGCTTGCGGGACGACGCTTCGACGCGGTCTTCCTCGATGCCGAAAAGCGCTCTACCGCCAAACTGTTCGACCTCGCTTGGCCGCTCGTGAAAGAGGGGGGATGGATGGTCGTCGACGACGTCGTGAAATTCAAAAACAAGATGGAGGATTTCTACGCGTTTCTCGCACGGGCTGGAATCCCGTACGAAATCGTAATGACCGATCCGGACGACGGGGTCATGGTTTTCCGCAAGGGGTAGCCCTCCGGTCTTTACAATCCGCCGCCCATCGTTATGTTGGACGGAAACGGCGGCCAGAGCCCGCCATATTTCGCCCCTCGGAACCCATGTTCGGAAAAGCCCTCTCTTGGCTGAAGGGGAAGAACGACGTCCCGTCAACCCCGCGCAAAAACCCGGTAGCCGAATTGGCGGAATCGGTGGTTTCGAAGGTTTCCGGAATCGTTTCCGGATTCTTTTCCCGTCAGTGAGGGGGCTCGGTCTCGCAATCCGAAAAGACCGAAGTTTCCGTCGATTCCAAAACGTGGAGGAACCGTTTCTACGGAAAAATCGCCGAATTGAAGAAGCTCGATTCCTCGCGATTCACGCAGGCGAGCTGGTCGAAATTTTGGAACGAGGTCGTCCGTATCGAAGCGGATTTCGATTCCGGAGCCGCGGTCGACCCCGCCGTCTGGCTCGTTTCTTTCCGTGACGCGGTAGGGCTTCTCGTCGAAACCGGCGGACTCCGCGACCTTTTGAAAAAAGCCCAGGAAGAAACCGAACTCGCCGACCTTACCGACGGCTTCGACCGGCTCGGATATTACCGAGTTTACGCCCTCGCCGACGCTGTTCTTTCGGATGCTGACGCGAGCAGGGAGCACATCGAAACCGTCTCCGCGATGCTCCGTCGCGAATTTTCCAAGCTTGAGCTCCACCCCCGCGTGATCCGTACCCGCGAGCTCCGCGCCTCGTTCGAAGAATTCCGCGAAAGCATCGATTCCATGGATTTGCGCGATTACGCCATCGACGGTCTGAAAACGCTCTCCGTGAAGTACCGGGCGGTCATCGAAGCCACCAAGGAACATTCCGACGCCCGGGCGTACGACGACGCGGTGTCCGACCTTTTCAAGTCGGTATCGTCGCTCGTCCCGCTGAAAGGACTCAGGGAAGTTTCCGCCGAATTGTACGATTTTCTCGAAACCCATCCCCATCTCAGAAAACGCTGGAATCTGTCGCGATTCGTCGAACTTTCGGATCTCGCCAAGGAACTCATCCGGGACAAGGGCGTTTCCAAAAGGCACGTGGACACCGTCGTTTCCACTTTGAAGAAATCCCTCGCCGAGCTCGTCACCATCCGCGATTCGTCAAACGGGCTCCATTCCCTGGTAACGGAAGTTTCCGCCCTGGATTCCGGAAAATTTTCCAAGGGCTCCTGGAGGGGAATGGAAAATTTTCTGGACGCCGTGTCTTCGGCTTCCGAGGTTTCGGAAATTCCCCGGCTCCTGAAAACGGGGAGGCTCGCCGTTTCGAAACTCGTCGACCTTTCCCGATTGAGAAACGCGCTCCTTCAGGCAGATTCCGTCTTGAAAAGAAATGGCGGACAGGTGCGGAATTCATGGAACGGGAAAGAGGCACTTTCCCGTATGGAAATCGCCTGCGAACTGCTTGAGAAAGATTCCCCGAGCCGGATGAAGGTCGAATTCGTCGCCTCCGTGCTCGAGTCGTACGTTCTCAGTGCCGCTCCGCACGCGAACGTCGATTCGCTCGCGACGAAGTTCAGGCGCATGGTTTCCACCGTAATCGGAGACTTCGCGCATTGACGGGCATAATCCGCCTTTCTGTCCTTGCTTCCGAGGATTTTTGCCTATAATTCGCAGGTATTCCCGGATTTCGAACGGTTTTCGGACCGTTTTTCGATTTTTCGGACTTCATCATTCCCGTTTCCATGATCGATATCAAGATTCTCCGTTCGAACCCCGAACTCGTCGCCAAGGCCGTGCACGACAAGTGCGCCAAGGTCGACCTCGAACTCGCTCTCAAGCTCGACGCGGAACGCGTCTCGCTCCGTCGCGCGGTAGACGACCTCCGTGCCGAACGCAACCGCATTTCCGACTCCATGAAGGGCGGAAAGCCGGATCCGGAACTCATCGCCAAATCCAAAGCCATCAAGGAGGAACTCGCCGTCGACGAAGAACGTCTCGAGACCGTCGAGACCGAATTCATGGCCATCTATAAAAAGATTCCCAACATCCCTACCGCCGATACTCCGGTAGGCCTTACCGAAGACGAAAACGTGGTCGTACGCGTTTGGGGCGAACCCACCAAATTCTCGTTCGAACCCAAGAACCACGCCCAAATCGCGGAAGTTCGCGGATGGATCGACAAGGAACGCGCTTCCAACGTGGCCGGCTCCCGTTTCGCGTACCTCAAGGGCGAGCTCGTCCGTCTCCAGTTCGCGCTCGTGAATTGGGTAATGGATTCCCTCGGCGACGAAGCCGTCATCGCGGCCATCGTCAAAGAACACGGCCTCAAGGTTTCGACCAAGCCGTTCACCCCGGTGCTCCCGCCGTTCATGATCAAGACCGCTCCGTACGACGCCATGGACCGTCTCGAACCGCGCGAAGACCGCTACAAGATCGAAGGCCAGGATCTTTGGCTCCAGGGTTCCGCCGAACACGTCCTCGGTTCGATGCATGCCAACGAAATCTTCGAAGAAGCCGTCATGCCGGTGCGTTACCTCGGATACGCCACGAGCTTCCGCGGCGAAGCCGGAACC